>CAJVZI010000011.1 GCA_913020665.1 uncultured bacterium
CATGTGAAAAATTAAGCCAGAAACATGATGAACATATTGATGTTTATGGTGCTCACAATGAAGAAAGACTTACTGGCCTACATGAAACATGTAGCATCAAAGAATTTCGATATGGCGTGAGTGATCGTGGTGCTTCCATAAGGATTCCAATGCAAACAGCTAATGATGGCTATGGCTACCTTGAAGATAGAAGACCATCTGCAAATATGGACCCATATAAAGTTTGTGCAATATTAATTGAAACTACCTGTGGTTAATTAATGGCCTGAAAAAGAGGCATATCTCAGTGCCTCTTTTTTTATAAATAAACAGTAGAAAAAAACATGGCAACATATAATAATCTTCTTTTCACTTTATTGAATCATATCATAATATCCTGAACGGTATTTATAAAAATAACAATAGGAATATATTTAAATGAAAAACACATCCTTTATTGATCAAGTTGATAAACAAATTGAAAAAAACCACCTATTAAATCACTCTTTTTACCAAGCTTGGAATTCTGGAGCATTATCATCAGAAACTATTAGGGAGTATGCAGCTCAATATTTCCAACATGTATCTGCTTTCCCAAGATACTTATCTGCTATTCATTCAAACTGTGATGATATTAATACTAGGCAGATCCTTTTAGAAAACTTAGTAGATGAAGAAAAAGGTTCTGAGAATCACCCTGAACTCTGGATGCGATTTGCTGAAGGAATGGGAAACAGTAGAAATAAGATAAAGAACACGGATGCTATGAATGAAACTCAAGACCTTGTTGATACCTTTAAAAAGCTATCTAGATCAGAACAATATCATATCGGCCTTGCAGCTCTTTATTGTTATGAGAGTATGCAACCTGAAATATCAGAAACGAAAAAAGAGGGTCTTCAGAAATTCTATGGTATAAAAGATGAGAATACGTTGAAATTCTTTACAGTGCATATGCATGCAGATAAATGGCATAGAGAGGTTGTGAGAAAACTTCTATCGGAATTAGCTAATACTAAAGAAAAGCAGAAAGAAATATTGCAAGCGGTTGATAGCGCTCTGAGTGCATTAAATAATTTTCTGACAGGTATGGAACGAGTATATTGCTAATTGAATTATAAATTAAAAAAGTAGTGTAATAAAAAAGGGCAGTAACAACTGCCCTTTTTAATTTTTATCTTTCGTCTCTTCGATCTCTTCCGCTTCTGCGATTCGATTTACGCTGATATCCCGACCTCTGATCAACTACTACTCGCCTCTCATTTTCAGTAGGGATATTTTCTTTTCTACGGTGCTCGTGTCTTCTATGTTCGCCTCTTCTATCATTATTCCTTCTTGAGGCACCTTTTTCTCTATGATCTTCCATAATTCTTTTCTTATGTAAACTATATGAAAACCCTGACGATAGTTGCCAGGGTTAACATAAAGTATTATTTGATTTATTTAGAATGTAGGATCGACGAAAAGAGTAGAATCTGTTTTAACTAAATTCACCTTATCTGTCATATCCAATCCACTCACGGCTTGCTCAACCATAGCCATTTCATTTTCATGTATGAAATCATCAGCTCGAGCAATATATGCAAGGTTCTTTACAACCTTAAACCGATCTTCATCAGTTGTGAACAATCCTTTAAGAGCTTCTAGACATGTACCGTATTGTGCCATACGCGCATCTACATCACCAAGCTCTATGAATTTGTTAATTACTTCAGCTTCCATTGCGTTGTATTCCTCATCGGATACATCCGGCAACATCACCTTGACATTGCCACGCATGGCCTCTTTTTCTGATTCATCCACTTCTCCATCTGCTAAAAACGATACGCAGACGAAAGCATAGACTAAATCGTGATGCTGACTCCAGTTTGCCATAATATCCCCTTATATTCTTAGTTTTGGGTAACTTTAATTGTCTTATCTTAGTCCGCAGTGCTTAAACACACCTTCTATAACGGCTAGAAAACGTGAAAAATTATAATGAGTAACGTCCAAGAGCAAGATTTCTAGAAAATAACATTATCTTTTTTTTTATAAGGAATATTGTTTCAATACCTTCTCTATTGTAGTTTTTATTTTCTATTATAACCAAAGAATTAACATCGGTGAAGATAATATTTGTAAAAATGCCTTATCACACGAAATGTTCAGACTCAAGAGAACATCAGTAACCCCTCTATGGAAAAGCTTTATTCACATCTCGTCAAATTAAATAGCCTCCAGTTCAAATACCGTACCATACTTTCTTTCGTACTAGTATTGGTTGCTATCCTATTATCAGATATACTGTTTCATATATATTTCCCATTCATTGTTGATATCCTAGAGGCTCAGTTTAATATAAAAATGACGGATCACCAGAATGTGCCGTTAGATTGGGCCCCAGAGATTTGGGGTGGTGTCTTGGCAATGGTGCTTGGTACTCTGATTATTGTCATTGCAATTGCCGCAGAATCATCACCAAAACTGATGGATCTATTCGTAAAAGATTGGCTTAGTCTTAATTATGTTTGGTTTTTGATCATTGCATCACTCCATGCTATAGTGATCATGTTTTATATAGAGCCATTGAATCGATATTCAAGTGTAGTGCTTAATTCTTATGTATATCTATTATTGGGTTCAATTTTCACCCTGCCCTATATTTTTTATATATTGCTTTATTCCAAAACAAGTAACGTGGTATCCACTATCTCCAGAATAATACAGGAATATATTTTTAATATGGAAAAGCCTATGATCAATATGGCTATGAATGATAGCACTGATGTGATTGAAGAATATCAAAAAGAGATCATGGGCTCACTTGATCAATTAGATGACCTATTATCTTTTACAGAATTCAAAGAAACACAAACTGATATAATAAGGGAGATAAGTACGGTCATTCAGCTGTATATAAAAGAAAAAGCAAAATTCAATGAAAAATTTTTCATGCTCACCTCTACTATACGTAACAATGCTACTTTTCGTACATATACAGATATGCAGTATCAAGAGATGGCTGAATCAAGAACATTCTATGAAGTTAAAACATTTAGATTGTTAGGAAGTGCTTATATAAAAATGATAACAAATGATCGGTTTGATATTGCATCTCTGATCCCTGCAGAAATGGTAGACATAGGAAAAACCTGCCTGAACTCAAAAGATGATACCATTCTTGGACACGTCAACATACGATTCAACACTCTTTTCCGTATGGCTATAAAACACGCATATAAGAATAATGAGCCAAGAAACCTTTATAATCTTTCTTTTCATTATTCAAATATGATACAGGAATATATAAAAGCAGACCGCGTTGATATGGCAAAGTATTGCTATGACAAATTCAAATTTTATGCTAATGACATTTATAAAAATGCTGAAATGAACCCTGGGCTATATTTTGTCGTAGATACACTGACCTTTGAACTAAGAAAGTGCCAAGTTCTCATCCATGAAAAAGATTGGAGCGATGATGATCAAATGGACCTTTTGAAAATGATACTTCAGTTAGATAAACCACCAGGATACTCTAAAGATGAAGTAGATAAAGGAATTCTTGGTGGAAATAATGGAACAAGAAGGATTCAAATTGGGCTAGCCTTATTCTATCTATCGGTTGGGAAAAAAGAGTATGCAACAGCTATTGCGGAAGATTACCTTGATGACCTTGCATATTTTGATGAAAAGACATTTAAATCAAATGCAAATACACAGTGTTTCTTATTGTCTATTTTTGGACCGCAGTTCTGGGAAGATACAGATAGAGGAACCCTCAATATATATTTTGCACCTGAAAAAGATCAACTAGAACCTTTCAAAGAACTGCTATTTGGCCTAATGGATAATAGACTTGAAGCTCTTGAAAGAGATGTGAAATTCCTTTCTCTTGAGGTTGATAAGCTCATGCAAAAACGCAAGCGTCAGGATGGATATTTGAATGATGCAGATAAAGAAAGAATGGAAGAACTACAGAGGAAAATATCTGCCCGAGAAAAAACAGAAGAAGAAAAACCAATAGACTGGACAGAAAACCATGATATTCTTTATTCCTTACTGTGCATATCATTCTTTGCTGATCAAGAAATAGATGAGTCTGAAAAAAGCGCTATCTTTGAAAGCTATAAGATCTTCGTCCCTGATATAAATAATGAGGATTTTAATAGGGACTTTGGAATGACAACAGAAAAGTTTATTGAACTTAAAACCGAAGAATTACGTCAACAGCAATTTGATGATTCTCTTGAGAAAATCAAGGCAAAAGAAGAGTTTGATGGTGAGAGCTTAGATACTCTGATCAAATGCTATATTGATATTGCAAACGCGGATGACTTCATACATGAGAATGAGGTTGTCCTCATACAACACGCAATAAAGATATGGGGATTGGATATTGTAGTGGAAAAACCTAAGTCAGGTGATAGACTTAAGATAAAAGAATAGTCTTTATCTTGTTAAGGCAAAGAAAAATGCCTGGGTCAAATTAGAAATATCACCACTGGCAGTTGCCAGGTTATTAACTGCAGACTTTGCAACCTCAAAATATACTGAACCTCCAATTTCTGGATTATCCTTTACAATATTTGTGAAATCCTCTAGCCCTAACACACCATACTTTAATGGCGTTGTGGCATTAACATGGGCAGTTCGTATGGCATTATCAAGCACTAGAGAGAATTCGCCTATCCCAAAAGCAGGCGCCTCTACTACAAATACGGTAGGCTCTGTTTCTGGAGCTGCAGATGGACGAGGGTCTGTGGTCTCTAATCTAATAATTGGTTTCCTCGATGTTGCAAACCCGCTAGCTGTTTTGACCATCATATCCTTTGAAACCTCTACTTGACCTTGAAAAACCAAGACCATTGTATCACCAGTATCGCCTTCTGTTAAAAGTTGCTCCTTTGGCTCACACTCCTGTATCTGAACAACATCTGCTATTTTAGCACACATATCAATATGTACTTTGCTGAAATGATTGATCTTTTGTATTTGTTCTGCTGTTGGATTCATAATTATTACCTCAAAACCAGAGCGCTATGCTTCTCATCTATCTTATAGTCATCAGCAGGATTGATCTCAACAATAACATGCTCATCGCTTGTTAAGTTTATCCCTGCTCCATCTAATTGCTCCTTGATCATATTTCTAATCAATGGACTTCCACTCTCCCCCATTTGCTCATCAAGACTGAAACCTGCCTTTCGTATGGCATAGCCTACTAATAACCAACCATATTTAAATTTAAAAAAAGCAGAAATTTTATTGTGTGTTTGACCGTTTAATGTTTTTGGTATTTTTACTTCTTGAAGTCCTTTATCATCCTCTTCTTGTAAAATTAGATCATCGAAAAACTGTGGAACTCCCGGGTCTGTAACATGCTTGGCTAATAAATGCGGTACATGTTCATCCGGTATAACAATCTCATTTGCATTTGCTCTTTGAAGGTGAGATACATTTTCTACATCTAAAACATGCGCTATAACATTACATGCTTCTGAAATAGATTTTGCTGTAAGGCAGGTCAATACTGTTTTATCCTCATCTGGCTCTTCATGGGGCAATAAGCCTGAGCTATCTGGTAATATCATAAAAGCTCCAGCTTTGTCTAAAAATGCCTTCCTTAATACCGATTCATTGGTGAAGTTTTCTGGAATATGTGTGATGTCAAGTCGTTCATACCCCGCTATAGATCGTTGAATAATATCTTTATCTGTCTCATTTACCAAGATCACGACTGAATTAGAATCTTTATTAGAATCAATCAGATTTAATATTGATGGAACTGTTTTATTCCATCCTGCAATGACCAGATGGCCGTCAAATTTATTTTCATCCAAGGTATCATCTCCTGTTAATCTTTGTGCAACCAAAACGGATGCCACGGCCCCGCCTAATAATGTGACGACACCAAAGTTTAATAACATAATTATTATTGTTAAAAATTTACCTAAATGTGTTACTGGGCTTACATCACCATATCCAACTGTTGTAAAAGTAACAATAGACCACCAGAAAGTATGGAAAAAAGTATCTAATACATTGGGCTCGTTTTCACCAAAAATAAAAGTTCCTCCAATTTCATCCGTATGTGATTTGACACTGTCTTTGAACATTTCATATTCAAGGTAGGTTAGCGCAGAGGTTGATAAGAGGATAAGAAGCAGTGCCCAAGAGGCATATCTTACTAATTCATTCTCCCGATAAAATGAATTGATTTTATCAATAAGTTCAGAGAATGGGTTAGCGGTATCTTCTCTTTCCGTTGTAATCTCTTCTTCAAGAGATATTGCTTCTATGGCTTCAATCTCTGGTATCTGATTTAATTTATCATACAGATCTTTATTTGCATCAAGAACTTCATCCAGCTCTTTTGCAGATACCTCACTATCTTGAATCTGGTCTAATGGAGTTTCAGTATTCATAAATATTATTTTTCTAATGTTCTAAATTGAACAGATGATTATAAAAAATAATATAGAATTATTTTAGATAAAGCAAATAGGAAGTTTATTTATGATAATTTTGTATTGAATCGACTTCGATTGGTCTCGAAGCCAATCGAATTGCTCTTACAGCTGCATTTGCACCAGACAATGTGGTGATTGCAAGGATACCATGTTGAATACAGGCACGCCCAATGGCCTCTTCGTCATACCTCGATCGAGCTCCCATAGGCGTATTAATAACCAAACTTAATTCATTATTTTTTATACTATCGACTATATTAGGACGACCCTCACCAACCTTAAATACTGAAATAGCTTTCAATCCATTGCGCTCTAGTTCTTTAGCAGTACCTGAGGTAGCTATTAAACTGAAGCCCATTTCAACCAGATCTCTGGCTATGGGGATTACATCTAATTTATCAGCATTATTTACTGAGATAAATACAGTCCCTTGATTTGGAATAATATTTCCAGCACTTATTGAGGCTTTTCTGAACGATTCTCCTAATGTTTTAGAGATGCCCATGACTTCTCCTGTTGATTTCATCTCAGGGCTAAGAAAAATAGATTCCTCTGGAAACTTGTTAAAAGGTAAAACGGCTTCTTTGACTGCTACATATTTGCTACTATCCCAATCTTTTAATTGGAATTGATCAAGGGTCGCACCTACAGCAAGTTGAGCCGCAATTCTAGCTAAAGGAGTATTAGTAGCTTTACTTACAAATGGGATGGTCCGACTTGCTCTTGGGTTAACTTCTAATACATATACTTGGCCATCCTTATAAGCAAATTGCAAATTGATCAGCCCCCTTACATTTAATCGAAGTGATAGTGCTTTCGTGATCCGTATTATTTCTTCTAATGCCTCAGCTGTAATTCTATATGGTGGTAGAACACAGGCAGAATCCCCTGAATGAATTCCTGCCTCTTCAATATGCTGCATAACAGCTCCGATATGGACCATTTCACCATCACATAATGCATCTACATCAAATTCAAATGCATCTTCAAGGAATTGGTCAATAAGAATCGGGTGACCTTCGGTAACATCTGCTGAGCGGGCTATGTAATCGATAAGTTGTTTTTTTGAGTAGACAATTTCCATGGCACGACCACCTAACACATAGCTTGGACGAGCTAATACTGGATAACCAATTTTTTCAGCAACAATAATAACTTCATCTAGTGTCCTTCCTGTACCATATTTAGGGCAAGTCACATTTAATTTTTCAAGTATAGAACCAAATTTCTCCCGATCTTCAGCAAGGTCAATATTTTCAGGTGAGGTTCCCAATATAGGAGCACCTGAACTTTGAAGATCATTTGCGATCTTTAATGGCGTTTGGCCTCCAAATTGAACTAAAACCCCATCAGGATTTTCAAACTCAATAATATTCAACACGTCTTCAAATGTAACTGGCTCAAAATAAAGTCTATCTACTAGATCAAAGTCCGTACTAACTGTCTCAGGATTGCAATTAACCATTATAGTTTTATAACCTTGGTCTTTAAGCCCAAAAACAGCCTGCACACAACAATAGTCAAACTCAATCCCCTGGCCTATGCGATTTGGGCCACCTCCTAAAATAATTATTTTCTTTCCTTGAAGAGGCTCAATCTCATTCTCAACTTCATAGGTTGAATAACAATATGGCGTTTCTGCAACAAACTCAGCTGCGCATGTGTCAACAACTTTAAAAGCAGGATAAATAGATCGCTTTTTTCGTTCATCTCTTATTTCTAGCTCCGTCTTATTATATAAGCGACCTATTTGAACATCTGAGAAACCACTCTGTTTTAAGTTTAATAATTCATCTTCTTTACTGAATTCTGTGATCTGCTTTATTTGATATAAGAACCATGGGTCGACTTTTGTTAATCGGTAAACATCTTCTACCGTTTTCCCCTCAATGAATGCTTGTCTTATTTTAAGAAGTCTGAAGCTTGTAGCATATCTTAGTGTTGACATATCTAATGATCTAGAGCGGACCAAATTAGGATCATCACCCATACTTGGTTTTGCCTCTAAACCATCAAGCCCAACTTCTAATGACCTGAATGCTTTTTGCAGTGACTCTTTAAATGTCCTACCAATAGACATCACTTCACCAACACTTTGCATCTGAACTCCTAAGTGTCCAGATGCAGAGGGAAATTTTTCAAAATCAAATCTAGGGACTTTAGTTACTATATAATCTATTGTTGGCTCAAAAGCCGCCATTGTTTTACCGGTAATATCATTTGGTAATTCATCAAGTGTATATCCTACGGCAAGCTTAGCTGCTACCTTAGCGATGGGAAATCCAGTGGCTTTTGAGGCCAAGGCGGATGAACGACTAACTCTTGGATTCATTTCGATAATAATACACCTTCCATCTTCAGGATTAACTGCAAACTGAACATTTGATCCACCCGTTTCAACCCCGATAGTCCTCAAGCACAATAAAGACCAGTTTCTCATTACCTGCAGCTCTTTATCGGATAGGGTCATTGCAGGAGCAACTGTTACTGAATCTCCTGTGTGCACTCCCATAGGGTCAATATTCTCAATAGAACAAATAATGATCGCATTATCAGCTTTATCTCTAATCACCTCTAATTCAAATTCTTTCCAACCTAATAATGATTCTTCGATCAACACTTCTGAGATTGGACTGGCCTGAAGACCCTTTTCAACAAGATCTTGAAATTCCTCATAATTATATGCTACAGATCCACCAGTTCCTCCCAAAGTGAATGAAGGTCTAATAATGATTGGAAAATGAATTTCATCGAGAAGATCTTTTGCCTGACCCCAAGAATGGACGAACCCTCCTTGAGCAGTATCGATTCCAACTGAGTCCATTGTTTCTTTGAATTTTTCTCTGTCTTCAGCCTTTTCAATAGCATCTACTTGTGCCCCAATCAGTTCTACATTATAAGAATCTAGAATGCCCTTTTTATAAAGATCCATAGCCAAGTTAAGTCCCGTTTGCCCTCCCACAGTGGGAAGGATCGCGTCCGGTCTTTCTTTAATAATTATAGATTCTATACATTCAATAGTTAGGGGCTCAATGTATGTTGCATCAGCTAGGTCGGGGTCGGTCATAATGGTTGCAGGATTTGAGTTGACCAGAACCACTCTAAACCCCTCTTCCTTTAATGCTCTGGTTGCCTGTGTCCCTGAATAATCAAACTCACAGGCTTGGCCTATAACTATTGGTCCCGCACCAATAATTAAAATAGTTTTTATATCAGTTCTTTTTGGCATCTTTCATCAATTGTATAAAATAATTAAATAAATAACGACTGTCATGAGGCCCAGGACTTGATTCAGGGTGGTATTGGACAGAAAATGCGGATAATTCTTTACACTCAATGCCCTCAGACGTACTATCGTTAAGATTGATGTGTGTTGATATAACATTTTTGGGGAGGGATGTTATATCAACTGCAAAACCATGATTTTGACTTGTTATTTCAATTTCATTGGTCTTTAAATTCTTTACAGGGTGATTAATCCCTCTATGACCAAATTTTAGTTTATATGTCTTTGCTCCAAGTGCAATTGCAAGTATTTGATGGCCTAAACAAATTCCGAATATTGGAATTTTTCCAAGAATATCTCTTACTGTTCTTATACCATATTTTACTGCAGCAGGATCACCGGGGCCGTTTGAAAGAAATACTCCATCAGGTTGAAAATCAAAGATCTCCGTTGCAGATGTGGCCGCAGGAAAAACTGTCACATTGCAATCATGATCTTCAAGTAACCTAAGAATATTATATTTTACACCAAAATCAATTGCTGCTACTTTGTGTTGACCTTTATGTTTTTCATTCCATAAATATTTTTTTTCGCAGCTTACTTCTTTAGCGAGATCTAGACCTGTCATATCATTAGAAGAATTGAGTTTCTCATTCAAGGATTCTATATCCATATCTGTTGTAGATATAATTCCATTCATTGCACCATTATCCCTGAGGTGGCTAGTCAGTGATCGGGTGTCTATACCCTGAATGCCAACAATTTTTTCTCTTTTTAAATAATCACTTATTGAACTCTTCGATCTCCAATTTGAAGTAATAGGGCTCTCTTCTTTAATAACAAAACCTGCAACTTGAATTTTATGTGACTCTACATCTTCATCATTAATGCCATAATTGCCAATATGGGGTGCTGTCATTGTCACAATCTGCCTGCAATAAGAAGGGTCTGTTAGTATCTCCTGATAGCCTGTCATCCCTGTATTAAAACACACCTCACCAATCGTTTCTCCCTCTGCGCCAAAAACAGATCCTTTAAATACTCTGCCATCTGCTAATAATAGAATTGCTTTTTTCATTATAATAAAAAATTAAAATCCAAAAAAAGTGAAAAAATAATTAAAAAAAAGGTCATCCTATTTATATGAATGACCTTTCCGGTGGAAAATACATGCCTGAAATTCATATGGATTGTATTAAAATCAAATGATGTTCAGGAAAAATCAATTATTTATTTTAAAAGAACAAGCACCTTACAATTGGTTAAAACACCAAATTTCTTTTCAGCGTCTCGAATACGTTCTGCATCTAAATTAGAAACTGTCAGATTTACAGTATCGTCACTAGTTACAGCTTCTACTACTATTGGATTATTGCCTACTCTTCTACGCACATTTCCATCGTCCATTGTGTGAGCATATCCCATTGGTCCTCTATTTACAGAACGTGAACGTGTATAATGTCTGGGGCCATAAACTAATTTATCATTTTCGTTAAATATTTTCGGTACCATTGCAGGAACATGATAAATGCTCCTTGCATCAATAACTATGCCTGATGTTCGCTCACTTTTGGGTGTAGCATTTCGAGTCATCAAAAAAGTAGATTGAGCTAGATTTTCATTCATATAACCACCTGCATCAACAAGTATCTCAGCAAGTCCTGACATCTTTATTGCAAGTGCAATAGCAACTTCTTTACGTTCTAAATATTCTATTTCACCCTGCTGGAAGGCGCTCCCAACTAAAGTCTCTACCCTGCTCTCTGTTAAAGGGTCGCTGACCATCATTTCGCCAACTGTTCTACCATCAAAGTTTACTAATTTGACTAAGTCTAGTAGGTTTTCTCTCGCTCGTGCGCGAGCTTCTCCCTTTGATAGTTTTAAGTTTTTTTCTACTAATTGCAAGTCTCCTTGCGATGTTTCCTTTGCCGTTACAGATGCTGTCCCTCTCGACACAATTACACGATTAGCGTAATCAATAAAACCATTATCATTGCGCAACACAGATGTTCTAGGGGCATCAAAAGCAACGAGAGTTGCCGTAATTATTAAGTATGTGGTTAGGTATTTCAATTTAGTACCTCGTCTATGCATTATGAAAGGTACCAATTTTGCATATCTTAGTGCAACTCAACAAAATACAAAAGGAATCCGTAACTTTATGATAATGGCCTTAAGAATAATCTTTTTTTTCCCTTTGATTCTTATTTTCTTTTCATGTGTTGAAAATCTTATCTTCATTCAAATACATCCTGAGAAACAGACCTATATGAGGTTTGAAAGCAAAGGTGATTCTTTGGATATTTTTAATAGTGACTTTATTCACCCACATGAATCGGAACAGTGGTTTCATTCATATAACAAGATAGACACCACTAATAATTGGCTTCATATCACAGAAGGTAGTTTTATAGATTCAAAATATGTTTTTATTGATTCGGGCAATTCTAGTTTAGGATATAGATATGAAAAAAATATTGTCCCATCTTTTCTTGGAGTTCAATATGAATTCCATCTCATTTTTATGGGAACAATGATCAAAACAGAGTTTCCTAGCCTATATGATGCAATAATATCTAAAAATTTGGATTCTCTTTATTGGCTGCCTGAGGCACTTACAATATTAATGGAAAAAGGGCTTTCTGATATGACGAGGGATTCATTGCCACATGAGCAAATTATTTGGAATAAAAGGCTTGTTAATCACATGCGAAATTCATTTGCTAAAATCGATATTGAAAGAGGGTTACAAAACTTTCAAAAAGACAGGGTCGGATTTTTAAAAGAACTACTTACACCATTTAGTGTCGATGAAAATTTTCCATTAATGTTAGCACAGTCAATGGAATTTCACGAGCATATCCTTAGATCTAAGATAGATTTGAATGATGATACTTTTATAATTAAACTAATCATGCCAGGTCAAATAGTAACTACGAACGCAACAAATATAATAGGTGATACGCTGGTTTGGAATTTTGGAATTGATTCACTCTTAAATCAAAGTTATATGCTTAAAGCAAAATCAACACTCTATGCTACAGCGCGCCTTGAAAAAATCTTAATTTCCATTGGGGTGATAGCATTCTTGCTCATTGGTTATTGGTTAAAAAAATATAGGTCATAGCATGAAAATCTTCATTTTTCAGTTACTTATCATTCAAATAATATCTGGTAGTGATATAAAGTATGGCGATGAACAAATTACTGCTATGTTAAAAGAATATTTTTTATCAAATAAATCATCACCATTGCTATTGGGGCATCAATTTTATACAGATAATGACGAGAACATTTTTCAAATTGAAATAAAAACGGAAACACAAAATGTGAATAGTGCTTTGCTATTTGGGTTCAAGGCGATCAATGACATTGCTAATATAGCAAAAAGAGACTTCACTCATTCTATATGTGTAATTCATTTTAATAACATCACTCTTCCTATTATTGCAGAATCAAATTTAAAATGTTCCAAAGGTTATTTTATCCACAATAATGATAATGAAGCGCAATGGAGAAAAAATTGTCTCTCTATTCAAAATTATTAATCTTAAAAATGAGAAGATTGATTTTTAGATATCAACCACATACTAAGGGAGGATATTCCATGACACATCATTATAAAATGATGTTACTTCTTTTGCTTTTAACCCCGCACATATTAATAGGACAAATTGAAAATCAAGTTCGGGATGACAGCCCTGGGCTTTTTAAAAATCAGAGATTATACCATACTCCACCAAAACCTCTATTCAAAGGACGCTCTCATGATCTGGATTTTATTACAAATATTCCAGACGATTCTGTGTTAACAGCAACTCTTTTTTTTAAAACAAACTTTATGGCTTATTATCAAGAATTTTCACTTAAAGGAACCCAAGGGCTATATCAATTTACCTACGAACCAAAAACCTATCCTGGCACACATTTACAATATTATTTTGTAATTGAAACTGTTAAAAATATTCATGGCTGCCCTATAAATGACCAAGGAGAATTAACTCCTGTAGACAAATTATTGATCGACCCTATCCAATATTTCAAGCAACAGTCAAGATTGAATCGATGAAACATTATAAAAGGATCAAAGAACTTCGAAATATTATAAATGAGCATAATTACAAATATTATGTACTAGATGATCCTAGTATTTCAGATGGTGAATATGATGATCTTTTTAAAGAATTAGAATCCCTAGAAAATTTAGACCCAAAATATTTTGACCCCCATTCACCAACACAGCGCGTTGGAGCTGAGCCATTAGAAGGGTTCAATAAGATTACACATCAAGTGCCTATGCTTTCACTTGCAAATGCAATGAACTCCGAAGAATTGATATCATTTCATGAGCGTTCTAAAAAAATGCTTGGGGTAGAATCAATTACATATGTTGCAGAACCAAAACTTGATGGGTTAGGCGTGGAGTTAGTATACAAAGATGGTTCACTTTTGCATGGGTCAACTAGAGGAGATGGCTTTACTGGTGAAGATATTACTCATAATCTTAAGACAATTAGGTCAATACCACTTCAACTTAGAAGCCATGAACAACCTTTGCCTTCATTATTAGAGGTGCGTGGTGAGGTGTTCATAGAAAAAAGTGAATTCAATAAATTAAACCAAAAACAAGAACTAGACGGGCTACCTCCTTTCGCTAATCCTCGAAATGCTGCAGCGGGCAGTTTACGTCAATTAGACCCCACGATCACAGCAAAACGGCCTCTTTCAATATATTTTTATGAATCTGGACTTATTGAAGGTTTGGCATTTGAGAACCATTTATCATTTCTTAGTTCTATGCAGTTATGGGGCCTGCCGATCAACCCACTAATTAAGCCTGTTAAAAACGATCAAGGAATAATTAATTACCATAAGGAAACAGAGCAAATAAGAAACAAATTACCATATGAGATCGATGGCACCGTGTTCAAAGTGAACGACTACAAATTAAGAGATGACCTAGGCACTCGTAGTAGATCGCCAAGATGGGCTGTTGCTGGGAAATTCAAAGCCCAACAAGCAACAACGATCATCAAAGATATCGAGATACAAGTTGGTCGTACTGGCGCATTGACACCAGTAGCAAAACTAGAACCTGTTTTTGTTGCTGGTGTTACAGTTAGCAATGCCACACTGCATAATCAAGATGAGATCGACCGTAAAGATATTAGAATCAACGACACGGTCCTCATTGAAAGAGCTGGCGATGTGATCCCAAAGGTCATAAAGGTAGTTAAAGAAAAAAGGGGCAATGTCTCAGAGCCTTTTCACATACCGAAAAAATGTCCAGTATGTAACCATGGAACATATCGCTCAGAAAATGAAGCTATCTGGCGTTGCGGTAATATTTCATGCAGCAGGCAGGTCAAGGCTAGAATTCAACATTTTGCATCCAAAGGTGCAATGGATATAGATGGATTAGGGGAAAAGGTTGTAGATCAATTAGTAGAAGAAAAATTAATAGGTTCAATTTCTGATCTTTTTTTGTTAACAAAAAAGAAACTTGAGGTTCTAGAAAGATTTGGTGAGAAATCTGCAGACAACTTAATTAAAGCAATTAAAAATTCACAAAAAACATCATTCCCTCGCTTTGTATATGGATTAGGCATTAGAAATGTTGGAGAACATATTGCTAGATTATTTGAAAAATATTTTAATGGAGATATTGAAAAGTTTAGTAACGCATCTTTAGAGGAATTAGAAGCAATAGAAGGTGTAGGACCCATAGTCGCTAAAGAGGTCACACAATTTTGGTCAAACTTAGAAAATATGAAATTGGTCAAAGAATGCCTGGAGCTTGGAGTCTCCATTGAAAAAAACTCAGAAACACAAATAAACATACTCAATGATCAGAGATTTGTTTTTACAGGTTCACTAGAAAAAATGAGTCGAAAAGAAGCTCAAGAAAAAGTGGTACAATTAGGAGGGAGGGCATCTTCTTCTATAAGCAAGAAAACGAACTATCTTGTCGCTGGTCCAGGTTCAGGTTCTAAAGTGAAAAAAGCTAAGGAATTAAACGTTACTATCATCAACGAAAATGAATTTTTAAAAATGATTAATAGTAATTAAATCGTGAACAATGGAAATATAATGACAAAAATAATATTTATTATTTCTATGGTATTAGGAACCCTATTGAGTGCAAATGACATAGCAGTTATCAAAGTAGCGGATGTTCCTGCAAAAGCCCTGTATATAACTCAACCTTCAAATGAGACAGACCGTTTATTCGTTTTAAATCAAAAAGGGAGAATACATATAATTACAAATGGAGAAACTCTTAAAACTCCATTTTTAGATATTTCTGATAGGGTACATGGCTCTTTAACTCCTGGCAGCGAAGAAGGCTTACTTGGATTGGCTTTTCATCCTGATTATAAAACAAACGGTTATTTTTATTTAAACTATGTAAACAAGAATGACTCTTCAATTGTTTCACGTTTTTCTGTGACAGACAACCCTAATATAGCAGATGAAGGAACAGAAAAAATGATCTTAGGAATCCCTCAACCATTCGGCAACCACAATGGGGGCCATCTAGCTTTTGGTCCTAAAGACGGTATGCTATACATTGGTTTTGGAGACGGGGGAAAATGGGGAGACCCCTATAATAACTCCCAAGATCTGAAAACATTATTAGGCGCGATACTACGTATTAATGTAGATAAGGGTGATCCATATACGATTCCACCAGATAATCCCTTCTTTAATGATACAGGTAAAAGGGCTGAAATATTTTGCTATGGATTAAGAAATCCCTGGCGATTTTCATTTGATAGAGAGACCAGTGACCTGATCATAGGTGATGTAGGACAAAATCTATGGGAAGAAATAAACTGGCTAACTTGGGATGAATCATTAGGCGCTAATTTTGGTTGGCGGACAATGGAAGGAAATCACTGTTATGATCCAGAAGAATTTTGTGACACAACAGGATTAATTATGCCTGTGTTTGAATACCCTAATAATGCATCTTATATGAAAATATTAATCGGAATGGATGAGCGCGAAGCTACTGGGTGTTCAGTAACCGGTGGTTATGTCTATAGAGGAAATAATAATCCTGATCTTTGGGGAACATATATTTTTGGGGATTATTGTACAGGGCGTATATGGTCCTTCAAATTAAAGAATGGTAAACCCACCAAGTTTAAAAATTTAAGGCCTGAATTAAAAAAACATAGTCGGGATGTCCCATTATTTATTTCTTCATTTGGTGAAGATAGTAGTGGAGAACTCTATGTAGTGGATTATTTGGGTGCAGTCTATAAATTTATATCTAACTAATAAGAAATAAATAACATGATGAAAATAGAAGAAGTGGTTGGTGACCTGATCCTTTTGATCTTAGACAACCATGAACCACTAAAAAAAATAGGAATAGATCAAGATAAGATCTTTGTCCAAGTAAAAGGCTATGATGAAAATGGTATGTGGATCCATCACCCAGGTTTTCAAGTTCCTGATTTCAATAATGAAAAAGAAGGTGGGACACAAAAGGTAGAAGCATCTATTTTAATACCTTGGGTCTTCATTGTTTCCATAGCTCACTTCCCTGGTGTAGAAGGGTTTGACTTCCCCTCCCCATTCGATCAGCATATCGGCTTTTAAAAATACCCATGTCATCACCTGCAATAGAAATAAAGGGACTGACAAAGTCCTATGGAAATGTTCATGCATTGAATGGCGTTGATATCAAGATCAATGAAGGTGAATTTTTTGGACTTTTAGGGCCTAATGGAGCGGGAAAAACAACCACTATAAATATACTCACAGGTCTTGTATTCCGAGATAAGGGTTCAACAGAAGTTTTTGGTAAAGACACAGTTAATGATTATCGATTTACTCGTTCAAAGATAGGCATTGCTGCTCAAGAGTTTTCTGTTGACTGGTTCTTCCCTATTGAAAAATTGCTTTTTTTTCAAGCAGGTTATTATGGGATTAGAAAGAAAGATGCTAAACCAACTATCGATAAATTGCTTGCTCGATTAGGACTTGAGAAAAAGAAGGATGCTAGACTAAGACAACTTTCTGGTGGTATGAAACGGCGTTTTCAACTCGCGAAAGCTCTAGTGCATGACCCTGATATAATTATCCTGGACGAACCAACAGCCGGAGTTGATGTAGAGCTGCGAAGAGACCTTTGGCAATACCTGCGGGACCTACATTATAAGGGAAAAACAATTCTCTTAACAACTCATTATATTGAAGAAGCAGAGCTACTGTGTGAAAATGTTGCTATTATAGATGAAGGAAAAATCTTAAAAGAAGGCCCTCCAAAGATCTTAACACAAGAATTGGGCACTGCTGGTATTTCAATAAACATTGGCAATACAAATCAAAAATTAGATCCATATTTTTCAGAATACACCTATACCATTGAAAAAAACAGATTGCATTTTTCGGTGAAAGACCCTGACAAAGCACTACCCAAAATAATTAAAAAATTATCAGAGGCAGATATTCATATAAATAGCATTGATTCAAATCGATCATCCTTGGAAGATGTGTTTTTAAATTTGACTGGAAAAGGGATCAATGAATGAATTGGGTTGGTTTTAATACATTGATCTTAAGGGAAGTAGGGCGATTCTTTTCTGTTTATCGACAAACAGTATTGCCAGGATTGATCACCTCTGCTCTTTATATAGCAATTTTTGGTTTTACTCTTGAACAAAGAATCTCTGAGATACAAGGGGTCCCATATACATTATTTATTCTACCTGGTTTGATCATGATGAACACTCTAACTAATGCTACATCAAATACCTCCTCATCCATGCTACAAATGAAGCTATTGCAGCAATTACCAGACCTTTTAACAGCTCCATTATCAGGCTTTGAGATTTCAATCGCTTATATTATAGGTGGTGCGGTAAGAGGTATGGTTAATGGTGTTTTAGTATTACTTCTTGGAATAGTTTTGATAGGCATGCCAGTGAAAGACCCACTAGGAACTATCATATTTATATTTTTAGTATCATGGGCATTTTCAAGTATGGGACTTCTTCTAGGACAACTTGCAGAAAGTTGGGACCAATTAGCAATGATGCAAAACTTCTTTTTAACTCCATTGAGCTTTTTGGGTGGAATATTTTATTCTATAAAAATGTTGCCAGAATGGGCACAAACATTAAGTTTTATAAATCCTATTTATTATATGATAAATGGAATCAGATACACAATTCTTGGCGTGAGTGATTCGCCAGTTTCAATTAGCTATACTATGGCTATTATTCTAACAATTTCATTTACAATATCATCTATTCTCCTAATGCAAAGTGGCAAGAAAATCAAGCAGTGAGAATTATTTTTCCAATATTTCTTACCACAGTTTCAATTTTTGCTCATGACCCAGATAATGAATTACTAAAATGGAAACAGTATTATAGAGTGGGCACTGTTTATTCTGCCACCTCAAATACTGGAGTTACTGGATACAGTCGATTAAAAAGAACAACAAAATATACTTTTAGGGATGTCCGATTTTTTGGTCATTTTTTTAATAAGGATACAGAAATAAGGATACGTCAAAAATCTAGCCGTCGTTTTCTCACTTTTAACTCGATCTATTCATTCAATACATTATTATATGAAAGAAATACAATCCTTAATGTTGATCTTCGCTATCACTATAATCAAGGCCTTGGATGGTTCATACAAAAAAGTGAATCTGGGAACCTGACCCTTGAAACTGGCGTTGCATTTGATAACTCTGATTATTTAAATACTCAGCAGAAAACTACATATGCTAGGGGAGGTTTTTCATTTGATCGCACCATGAGATCGTTATCTACAAAATTTGAGATAGATTATTATTATCAGATAAGTGACATTATTGGTTCTTCAAGTCTATCAAGGACACAGGTTCTAAATGAATTGCAGTGGAACATAAATAATAAATTAGGATTAATGATGGGCTTTACATGGGACATACAACAAAAAAAATCAGACCCTTCTATGTTTTTAACTATTTCCTTTTATGATCTAATAGACTGGACATTCTGATGAATTTCATGATCTATATTTATTTATCTTTAGTTTTTTGTTCCCATCTCATTGCAGATACATACAATCAGACTGCAACTCAAATAGAGAATAAAACAGTAGAGCTTGATGATGATATAACTTTGGAGAAAAAATCCTTAATGATCTTAACTGCTGCTTATGATGAAGATCAAGAAATGGCAGAAAGAGTTTTATCTATCATCTCCGACCAAGCTACTTCAATTGGAAGATTTGAGATCATAGACCGTAATTTAGTTGATGAGATTCTTGAGGAGCAAAAATTTCAACTTTCTGGGATGGTTGATAACGACCAAGTTGTGGAAATAGGTGAACTCGCAGCAGCTGAGAGTGCAATTATCCTAGATATAGTAAACTTTGGACAAAAAGGAGTACCAAAAAAGGATTACGACGACGACGATGATGATGATGATGATAAAAATGAAACCTTATTCACCTGGCTAGTTAAAACAGTGGTCAAAGAAGCAATTAAAAGAAAAGATACTGCCAGAGTCAGGCTTGAATTAGAAAATAATATCCATACAGAATTTAGAGCTAATGTGAAAATAGTTAATGTAGAGACTGGTATATCAGAAGAGTCATTTAGTCTAAATGCAAGCTATACTGGGGGTAATAGGGATGCTTCACTTGAAAAGGTCTTGTCAATTTTATCTTCACAGGTAAGAAGAAAATTAAAAGAACTATACATGATCACTAGTGAGGTATTTGAGGTAGATGGTGCTTACTTAAATATGTTATCAGGGGAAAATTTAGGATTGAAAAAAGGAACTATGTTTGAGATTGCATCTAAAAATAGGATAAAATCATACAAAGGAAAAACCATCAAGCTACCTGGTAAAACAAGGGGTTTGGTAAAAATAATAGATGTCGGCCCTGAAGGTAGCAAAGCAAGAATTGTTAGAAAATGGAGAAAAATAAAAGAAGGCCACAAGGCATACGAATTAAAGGCTCCTCCTATAACCACTGATCTAAATTTTACAGTTGCAACTGGCGACAGATATGAAATGTCAGGAAAAGCATGGCTTAATTCTTTCAGTGAGTTCTCTGCGAGTGCTAATTACTATCTAGGTTATATAAGGGATACCAAGGATGATATGGATGGATATATCGGTTTTGGTACCGATCTAAAGTATGGAGTTTTCGCTGGATTCGGGACCAACGGCTATCTATCATTCAATATACCGTTATTATTTGCTAGAAGAGTTGATGATGATGGCAATAATGTCACATCAATATTCTCTGACCCTTCAATAGATGCAAACCTATCAATACAGATCAGCAAGGAACGAGATATCGTTTTATCTGCAAGCTATGTATTTAAAAATATGCATGGTCCCTGGCAGTGGCAAAAAGACACAGGCGAAAATGATGAGGAGGGTAGAAATATAATTGAAACAGAGCCAGCCTTTTGGCGTGGAGGTATTAAACCTGAGTTTGAAACCGTGGGGCTCTATTTCTCTATTACACTTAGGAAGATAAGATTTTAGAATGTTTATTTAAAATGGGTTGATAAGTGTCGTCTGGAAATATGGTTCAGGCTCTATACCATCAGCCCATTGCTCTTGTTCCTGTGCCCATCCATAACTGAAGATCAAAAGAGGCTCATTGCCAATATTAATAGAAGTTCTCCATTCATATCCTGTAGTTATAATTACTTCTTCCGATTCGCGATCATTGCTCCATGCATTTCCTAGGTCAGATATTAAAGCAAATGTAGGCATCCCTATTTTGATTCCTTTTAAAACCTCTAGTATACTAAACGGCAATACGGGAGCCCTGAGCTCTACAGTACCCATAAAGGCCTGCTCACCTAATCTTGGATCACCGTTAAATCCACGAGGAGACATATATTCCCTACCAGGTGTAGTAGCTCCTACAAAATAATAATTTGGAATGTCAACTATACCAAGAGTCTCTTGTGATGGAGGATTACCTGCCATCATCTCATATCTACCTCTTCCATAAAAAGTAAACGGTCCTAATTTTCTATTGATATAGCAATCAAATTCGGTTTTCGTATAATCAAAGACACCCCATATAGAGCTATTTGCATTCTTTAATGATATCCCTATACCATATCCTTGATTTGGCAATAACATATTTCGAGTATGAGGGCGCTTATTTGTAAATAAATATGTAAAGTTTAAACTTGCTTCTTTTCCTTGATCTGGATCTGGGAAGACCCTTGACGAGTATTCTATTTGGTCATTATATATTTCTCTTTCAACAAGCTGTAATGAATAGACCATGGAATGGTTTGCAGATAATGAATTTCCAAAATTATATGGCATTCTTCCCCAAAATGATACACCATTAAAAAATTCAACTAACGTTTCATCTTTATCATAGAGTTGTAATTGAAAATTTGCGTTATGGTAAAAATCGAAACCCCAAAAGCCACCAATGGGGAAACCGGTACTATTTTGGTATTGAAAATAAAAATTGTGATTGGAGCCATAATCTGTGTACAATGCACCAGCAACAGTATGGCGCCCTAATGCATCAGTATACGCGCCATTATATAATAGACCTTCAACATCTGGTAAAAATAATGTCCCAATATGCCGCATTTTTTTATAGAATCTATATTTATCCTCTTTATTGATATTCAATTCATAATTAGGGTCAATATTAGTAATTGGTTTATCAGGAGCTTTCCCCCGCCACGATGAGAAGGAAGGATTCATACTGATCGTTGTTCTTTTTGCAACTCGTTTCGGATCAATTGCGACAACCCGTGATGAATCAACTGTGGGTAATGTACTCGCTGTAATAGCTGACATAGTATTATCCCACTGCATACCCATGACCATATCACCTACATCAGTATTCTGGATCGTTTCTCCAGTTCCAAGATCATATGTATAAAGATTTGGAGTAAGCTCATATAAGCCCGTAAATGATATCCTACTCCCATCAGGATGCCATATTGGGAAGAGATCTGCTTCTTCTGAGTTTGTTATTTGTTTTGACTGTCCTGAAGAAAGTTCAAGTATATGAATATCCATTGCTCCATCAGGCCCTGCCTCTGCATAAGCGATAGATCGACCATCGGGACTCCATACTGGTGTAATGACTTGCGTATCTTCTGTATTAAATGTTATTTGCTTGACATTCTTTCCATCAATATCCATAGTATATATTTGCGTTGTCGAATTTTTATGTGCTACAAATAAAATTGAACGACCATCGGGAGAATATTTGGGGTAATTTGCCCTCATCGAATTGGTCAACAATGTCTTTTTCTTTGTTTCAACATTGATCTTCCATATATCATATAATAGTGATTGGTTTTTACCATACCGATATTTAGGATAAACAATAAATGAGTTGTCAGGCGATACATCTAAATTCATGGTCATTTCTCCAAAGATGCCATGATCTAATTCTTTAAGTTTCCATTTAGGTCTGACCTTTTTTGGTTTTTCACCTTTTTCTTCTGCCTTTTTAACTCTTTTTTCCCAGACTTTCTTTTCTTTTGCAGTATCTCGGGTCGCAACGACCAGTGACAGGTCTCTCTGACCTTTGGATAATCTTCCAATCATTGCAATTCTTGTTGTATCGGAAAAGTAATCAAAGGCTGAGGCACGCTTCATTGGCAATTTATGCACCCTACCAATGTCCTCTAGTTTTTCTTTTTGCGATCTTTGTCCAAAATAAAATGTATTCATATGGCGGCGCCAGTCTTCATTGAATTGCTTTATACTAATGCCTGTATGTTTTTTAAAGGATTCTTTGAAGTCTAGATATCCTGCTTTATTTCTATGATTCAATATTTTAGTTATTGTAGTATCTCCAAACCGATCTGCAAGATATAGACTTTTGGAAAATCCATCATTGTGAGGGTCTCTGATCTTATGTACTGTATTGCGCACTACATGGTATTTATGAGATATATCAAACCGGAACGGACGCCATTTCTCCGTATAATACTCAGCTAAACCTTCAACAACCCAGCCAGGGACACCAGATATAAGCCCATTCATAGGTTCGGGTAGCCACCAAGGTCCTTTGGTGGTGTTAAAAAAAACAAGGTGTTGTAACTCATGGGCCAATACCGTTCTTAGCCATTTTTCATCGCCATTCCAAAGAGCCGCATCATTCTGGTCTACCCATATAATGGTATAATTCCCTGGCGTAGCAAATCCATTTAAAACCTCATCTTCTGTAGTGAATGTGATATCTAATCTTGGTAAAGTATCTAGACCCATCTGTGCTATTAATGTGGGCCTTATCTGTTCTGCAATAGAGGCCCCTTTTAAGGCAATATCGCGAATACCTTGATGATAATGAACATCGAAATGATCAGTTGAAATTGTATTCCATTTCAATTCGCCATGTGACCGCTGGCTCATCATCCACGCACCTGTAGCATTTAAAATTGAAAAACTGATAAAATATATAATGAGTATTTTTTTCATAATTAGTATTCGTTGATTATTCCCAAGTGGACCAGTTCTTGCTTTAATTGCTCGGAAGATATAAAGTGGACTCCTTCTATTCCAATTTGTTTTGCAGCTTGAATATTCTCTAATAGATCATCAATAAAAAGGCACTCCTGAGGATTAGCATTTGCTCGCTGCATTGCTATTTCATAAATCTCTTTCTCTGGTTTTCTAACACCTACATCAAATGAATATACGGCTCCATTGACTAGACTAGGGAATAAATATCTTTTCTCTATCTCATCCTGGATATGTTTGGGGTTGGTATTTGATAATAACCATATAGAATATTGTTTATTAAGAGCCTCTAATATATTTACTGTATTTTTTTCCTCTCCTAATAACAGTTTCCATGCATTCCAAAAATCTGATCTTTTCAAACAGCATGGTTGTGGAAGAGATTCTTTATAAGTAATGAACCAGTCCTCATTATTCATTATTCCTCTTTCATATTGGTCATGAGCATCCCAAGGAAATGATTCTTTTACCATACTGACCTCTACATCCGCAGAATCGCTTAAATACTGATATGTTCTTTCAGGGTGGATATCAATTAACACTCCACCAATATCAAAAAAAATAGTTTTGATCATACTACCACTCAAATGGCCCTTCTAAAGTTCTCCATAAAAATAAACTTACTGTTGTCCTATGTGGTCTCCATTTTTGAGACATTTCAATCATCTCATTTACTTTTGGCAACTGACCGAGACCAAAATAGAATTTAAATCCTTTTTGCAGTGCTAAGTCAGTTGCTGGAAAAACATCAGGCCGATTCAATGTAAACATAAGAAACATTTGTGCAGTCCACAATCCCACGCCTTTGACCTCTATTAAGATATCGATAATATCTTCGTCTTTTTGTTGATCAAGTGTTTCATATTTAATAGGATCGTTAATAAATGCCTCAGCTATATTATGTACATACTTTGCTTTAAACTTTGATAGACCAATAGAGTGTAGGGTTTCCAATTGGGTTCTTAATACCTGCTTTGGCGTTGGATAGGCATCATTATCATAAATAGAAATAAACCTATCATGTATCGCTTTTGCAGATGCTCCGGACAACTGCTGGTATATAATTGAACGTATTAATGATTTAAAATAATTTTTTTCTGGTATCAAATCATCGATCTCAAAACCGTCAAGTAAGCGTATTAGACCTGGATCTAATTCTTTCAATATTTCTTTTGAGTGATCAATATTCACAATTTCAATCTTTACTACATATATAGATTTGCATTCCACTTTCAGCGTCCATTGGCGATCCATCATAATCACCGATTTTTTCTTCAATATGAAAACCTGACTCAACTAATAGTATATCCATTTCATGTGGATAGTACATACGCATGCTATAGTGATATTCATCAGACATGATTTCACCATTCTTTTCTAGATACCATGTTAATTTATTGATCTGGGTTTTATCATCGTATTCATTTGATTCCATAATTCTACACTGACTGTCTTTGTATTGAAAAAAAGATGTCGCTGGATAAAAAGTATTAGGTTCCCTAAATAAGAAATCAGGGTCAGGAATAAAAATTGATACGAGAAATTTTCCTTTATCTTCCAAATGGTCGTAAACACATCTGAGACAGTTTCTTGCATCTATGAGTGTGAGATTATGTAAAAAGGAATTAAATCCAATAAATATAAAATTGTATTTCATATTCAATTTGAAATCGCACATATCTCCTAAAACAAAGCGCGCTTGACCAACATACCTTTTTTTAGCTACTTCTATGAATTGTTTACTTAGTTCTAGACCAGTGTAGTCTAGCCCTAGATCAAGAATACACTTTGTAAGCCTACCAGTTCCTGAGGCAAGTTCTAGCACAGAACCACTTCTATTTTTAGCAATCGTTTTAAGTAGCTGAATATCAAAAGAACTATCTTTATGAATCGCATCATAGAGATCCGGTACAGAATAAATATTCATGTTGCTATAAATCAGAGTTAATTATAATGATACTACAAATGATGGGAAGAAAAAATTTAATTTAAAACAACTAACTCCTTTGTTGTTTTATTTAGGATCTCACAGCCTTCATTCCCTATAATGACATCATCTTCAATACGAACCCCGCCCCATCCGGCAAGATAAATCCCAGGCTCTATTGTCATAACATTATTTTTCTCTAATACCTGCTCACTCTGAGGGCTAAATCTTGGAGAGGTGTGAATTTCCAGACCTAGTCCGTGTCCAGTACCATGGGTATAATATTCACCATAACCCATTTCTGTAATGTAATCACGCGTTGCAGCATCAACGTCCTTACAGGGCACTCCTGCTTTTGCAATATCGCACCCTCGTTGTTGCGCTTCTTTTACTATGGAATAGATCTCCTCGTGTTTTGATGTAGAAGAACCGACTACAGGTGTTCGAGTCATATCAGCGTGGTATCCGCCATATTTTGCTGCGGCATCAATTACAACAAAATCTCCATTTTGAAACTCTCTATCTGTCGGAATAGCATGTGGAAGGGCACCATTTGGGCCTGTCGCTACAATTGGTGAGTAAGCCTCACCCTCAGCATATTCTCGATATTTGGATACCATAGCATTTGCCACATCTTTTTCCGAATAACCTGGGCGTAGCATAGGGAGAATTTCTTCATAAACTTTATCGGTAACCTCGACCGCTGTTCTAAAACAATCTATTTCATGATCATCTTTTACAGAAGCAAGGTCCTCTAGGATCATTGACATATTTTCCCAATTTGTATCCGGGAACATCTGATTCATGCTCTCATATTGAGCATAACTCATATGGTCACCTTCAAAAGCCAATCGAAGACCATTTGAGACCAAGCTATTGTTTTTGATCTGTGAAAAATGTGAACTCATATCAATAAATATTTCAAAGCCCTTAACCTGTGCCTTTGATTGTTCAATGTAGCGTCCATCAGTGATAAAGTATTTTCCTTTTGGTGTAACTAAACAAGATGCTGCAGAACCGGTAAAGCCACAGATATACCGAATATTTGTTAGGTTTGTAATTAGGATTCCATCTAATCCTTTCTCCTGCAAAACATTGTTAAGGTTATATTGTCGTTTTTCATAAATGGATTCATTCATATGTTTAATCCTTCTTTGATCTATCAATTAATGTTTGAATAGTATCTCTTTCCAAAGAAATAGATTCAAGATTTTCACCTTTTTCTTCAAGAGCATCTAGGACATCCAAAGCTTGTGTGAATAATCCCTGATTTTTCAAGACAGATACCAATGTAAACGTGGCTAAACGAGAACTTACCTGCAATGGGTCTTTCACTTCCGTCACAGGATTGATCGTGGGCGGTTTATTTTTTACAGGCTCTTCTTGAGATTGAGGTTTCGGTTCAGGGGACGCAGGAGCCTTGGTTTGTTTTTTTTGCGACCCAGAATCATCTTTGCCAGCTACTTTGCTTACAAAATCATTTGCTGTTTTATGGTTTGGGTCTAACAACAATACATGTTTCCATGATTTCAAAAGACGATTTTGTGCCCTACCAAGTACCGTTTGAATCTCACAAAGCATTTCTACCGCAGCTAAATGACCACGATCATAGATAAGTAATCGTTCTAAGACCTTTTCTGCTTCTTTTAGATTTCCTTCTAACCTTTCTATTTGTGCTAAAACAAATAGCCCAGCTATGTCATTCTTATGGTGCTTTAAACCAATGTCACAAACTTTTCTAGCACGCTTTAAATCATTTTGCCCTAGATACATATCTGCCAAAACAGGAAAAAGGATCGTATCAAAATGATCTGCAAAATATAATTCTAATTCAATTTGATTATTCAAATTCATATTAACGTCGATTTTTATTCACCCAATCAATAATATAATCTACAGTTGTTTGTACTGGAGTCCCGGGTCCAAATAATTTACCAACCCCTTTTGTTTCTAGGTCATCGATATCTTTCTTTGGAATAATACCACCACCTACAAGTAAAACATTATCTAAACCCTTTTCATGCATTAGATCAAGTACATTAGTAAAAATTGTATTATGGGCATTATTCAAACTAGATAAAGCGATCACATCAGCATCTTCTTGTAATGCTGCAGAAACTATCATTTCAGGAGTCTGGCGCAAACCTAGATAGATGACCTCCATGCCTGCATCCCTATAAGCTGCAGCTAGGACTTTTATTCCTCTGTCATGGCCATCTAAACCTGGCTTTGCCATAATGATTCTGATCTTACGTTTCATAGTTGGGTATACGGCTAATCTTGTTAATCACTTCATAATTTAGATTTAATAACAAAAAGATACTATTTATCATGACTTTGTAAAATAAATGTTACAGGGCCATCATTAATAAGCGAGACATCCATCATTTCTCCAAATTGACCAGATTGCATTGGCACACTCTCTTCCTCTAATCTTAATAAAAAGTAATCATATATAGCCTTCCCTTTTTCTGGTGTCTCAGCATTAATAAAACTTGGTCTCCTACCTTTTTTTGTGTCTCCGCAAAGAGTAAACTGGCTAATAACAAGTGCAGATCCTTTTACATCTTTAATAGACAGATTCATTTTATTATCACTATCATTGAACATTCGTAATGTTGAAAGTTTCTTTACCAAGTAGTCGGCGTCTTCTTTTGAATCATCTTTCTGGATACCTAAGAGTACAACCATCCCGTGGCCTATTTCACCCACAGTCTTATTCTTGATATCTACTTTTGCTTTACTGCATCTTTGGATAACAGATATCATATATTATTCGATCCATACGCTATCTTTACCATATTTATTTCTCAGATTTTTAATGAACTGGCTGGCTGTTGAAACTTTTATATTATGTGCTAAAACCTTTAATGGGCGTGGAGATCCAGAATTTGGGAGATGAAACATTAATTTACAATCCCCCGGATTCTCTTTTGCAATATTCATTAATTCATCAACATCATCTGGCTTTATTTCCCCAGATGTGAATTTTATATTTAGAGATTGAGATAGGCTATCACGGACATTTTCAACTGAAATAATTTCATCTGCTAATATCTTCAAGTCAGTAAAATCTGAACCGTCTGATGGCTTACCCTTAACAAATACAACCTTTCCTTCATCAATAAGGCGCCCATAGGATTGATAACAATCACTAAAAACAACGATTTCAGCGCGTCCTCCTAAGCAATCCATATCAAAAAAAGCCATCTCACGATTCCGCTTATCATACCGCCTGACTACTTTTGCAACCATACCACCTACGCAGATATTATCATTTTTTGATAAGGTTTGTCCTTCATCAAATGCAATTGTTGTAAACTCTTCTAAATCATCAGCGTGCTCTAATAATGGATGACCAGATATATAAAGACCCAAAACCTCCATTTCTTTTTCTAGCGATTCTTTTTCTGACCAATCTTCTAATTCTCTAAGAGTAGGAATTTTAATTAATGAACTTTCTTGATCGTTCAGGCCAAATAGATCCACTTGGTTCTTATCCTTCTCTGTTTGCATTTTTTGACCATATTGGACTGCTTCATCAACTGCTTCATAATTTTGAGCTCTATTACCTTCGAGAGAATCTAGACTCCCAGAAGCGGTTAAACTTTCTAGAACTCTCTTATTTACTTTTTGTTGGTCTACTCTGGAACAGAGATCGAAGATTGAACTATAGCTCCCATTATCAACCCTTTCCGAAATAATTGTTTCAAGAGCTTTGGAACCAACATTTTTAATCGCGTTAAGCCCATAGGAAATAGTCTTCTCATCAATGGGTCTAAAATCTTCAAATGAAATATTGATGTCTGGAGTTTTTACTTCAATCCCCATTTTTTTACATTCATTGATCAGTACAACTATACGATCAATAGAGGCCATCTCACTTGTAAGGTTAGCGCTCATAAACTCCGCAGGATAATGAACCTTCAACCATGCAGTTTGATATGCCACATAGGCGTAGGCTGTTGAGTGACTTTTGTTAAAACCATATTGCGCAAATTTTTCAATTAAAGAAAAGATCTCCTCAGCTTTTTTATTCTTTATCCCTTTATTTTCTGCTCCTTTCACAAACTTAATAGCAAGGTCTTCCATTAAAGCTTTTATCTTTTTTCCCATCGCACGTCTCATAATATCTGCTTCAGCCAAAGTAAATCCTGCAATCTCATGTGCGATCTGCATTACCTGCTCTTGGTAAACAATAATACCATAGGTCTCCTTCAGGATAGGCTCCATAAGTGGATGCGGATAGACAATTTTTTTCCTTCCATGCTTTCGTGAAATAAAGTCATCAATATTTTGCATCGGCCCCGGTCTGTATAACGCGTTCATAGCAATTAGATCTTCAATGACAGATGGTTTTAATTTTTTTAAATATTCTCTCATGCCAGATGATTCAAATTGAAAGACACCTATCGTGTGCCCCTTAGAGAATAGTTTATATACATCATTATTATTGAATTCTAGTTTTTCAAGATCTACTTCCTTACCCTTTTTCTCTATTAACTTGATCGTCTTATCAATCACGGTAAGATTTCGAAGCCCCAAAAAATCCATTTTTAATAAGCCGAGATCCTCAAGACCTTTCATATCATACTGGCTAGTAATATCATCTGTTGAAGACTTATAAAGAGGAACATAATCAGTAAGTTCACCGGGCGCAATAACTACCCCAGCTGCATGGATCGAAGCGTGTCGGTTCATTCCTTCAAGCACCTTAGAATGATTCATTAACTCTTCATATTCGCCTTCGGCCATTTTTTGCAATTCTGGATTTTTTTCCAGTGCTTTTTCTAGAGTAATATTTAATTCATTTGGAATTGCTTTTGCTATCTTGTCTACATCTGAAAAAGAGTATCCCATGACCCTACCAACGTCTCGCACCACTTGTTTGGCTTTCATCTTACCAAAGGTTATTATCTGCGTAACAGAGTTTTCACCATATTGGTCTTTAATATAATTGATCACCTCTCCTCTTCTCTCAATACAGAAATCAATATCAATATCTGGCATACTGATTCGATCAGGATTTAAAAAACGTTCGAAAAGCAAATTATGTTTAAGGGGGTCTATACTTGTTATTCCTAATGCATATGATACAATACTACCTGCTGCAGATCCTCTACCTGGACCAACAGGGATATTTGAATCCTTTGCGTATTTGACAAAGTCTGCAGTAATCAAAAAATATCCTGCAAATCCCATATTTTTGATTACTTTCAATTCATGGTCTATACGACCTTTAATATCTGGGGATAGGTCACCATAAAGCGACAAAGCTCCCTCTTCAGTCAAAAGTTTTAAATACTCATCTACATCCTGAGTTGAGGAAGCACTAGGAATAGGAAAGTTTGGGAGATGTGATTCACCAATAGGTAGAGTTAGATCAATACTGTCTGCAATTTTTCTCGTATTCTCAATTGCCCCTGGGAAGTCTTTGAAGAGATGGTACATGTCATCTTGGCTCTTAAAATAAAATTCCGGGGTTGCGTACCTAAGACGATTTGGATCACTTCGTTCTTTTCCAGTACCCAAACATATATGTATATCATGAGCTTCCCAGTGATCTTGTTTTGCATAATGCGCGTCATTAGTGCAAACGAGTGGTAGACCTAATTCAGAAGAAAGCTTTTTCATATTTTGAATATTTGCTTCTTCTTCTGGAATCCCATGGTTTTGTATCTCTAAATAATATCGATCAGGAAATATCTCTGAAAACGAAAGAGCTGCATTTTTTGCTCCTTCATAATCGCCATTCAACATTCTTTCTGGCACTTCACCTTTTAAGCACGCAGACATACAAATTAAACCCTCACTATACTGGCGAAGGAGCTCCATGTCTATTCTAGGACGGTAGTAAAACCCCTCTAAGTATCCAGCTGTAACAAGTTTCATCAGATTTTTATAGCCAGTAAAATTTTGCGCTAAAAGAATGAGGTGATTATTTCCCCATCCTCCCCCTGGATGATGGTTTTTATCAAATCTTGAACCAGTTGCTACATATATCTCACATCCTATGATTGGCTTGATACCAGCATTTTTTGCATATTTATAGTATGGTACCACACTGAACATATTGCCATGTTCTGTCAAGGCAACGGAATCCATATTGAGATCATCAATCGTATTGACCAATTGATCAATGCGCTGAGCTCCATCCAATAGACTATAATCAGAATGGTTATGTAAATGTACAAATTCAGAAGTCATTTTTATCTACCTGCGTATATAGCAATTAGACCCATGAGGGTACTAAATTTTAAAATACGGGCCCCTTTTATTGCGGATGAAATTCCCGGATTATACAAGAATAAAAATACGACAATAGCCAGTGGAATCTCAACGCCTAGAATCAATAAAATTGCGTACCGTATACCATAAGTGCCATTGAAATAAGGTTGTATTGAACCAACTCCAATAAGTATTGATAAAAAGATAGATAAATGTATAGACCTATCTAATCCAGCAACTATCGGGTAAGTCGATATCCCAACAAATCTATCCCCTTCAATATCAGCAATATCCTTAACCAATTCTCTAACCAGTGTAAGCCCAAAAGCTAGCCACATAGGTAGCCACATAGGCTCTATATTCCCATGAGCAGAGCCGCAAAATAAAAATGACATTCCAAGTATTAATGCTACTGTAATATTTCCAATAAGAGGTTTGGTTTTTAATAGGGTACTGTAAATCACCATAAGTGGAATAGCAATAATTATCCCTATCATTTTTGCTGTGTCCGATAATTGCATACATAAAAATGCCCCAATACAGAATAAAACAAATGATATAATTAGAGCAGTATTAATTTTTACATGACCCGCTGGGATGGGCCTAGTTGGCCTGTTTATCAAATCAATTTTAAAATCCAAAGCATCATTTAGGGCATTTGCAGCAGCAGTGTAACACATAACAATGGCTGATATTAAAAGTGCGGTTTCCCATTCTATGTTATCTGTATTCAATATTGATGATCCAATCAACATTGCTAATCCACTTGTGATAATATTTAGAGGTCTTAAAAGTTTAATATAAAAGAAAAAAGTAGGCATTCGTATTTACGAGCTCATATTATAGAGAAATTCATAAATAATAATTTTATAATTGTATAGCCATTACTCTATTATCCCCATTATAGTCTTTAATGATCTCAATACTGCTATATCCTGAGTTTAAGAAAATATCGTGCACTTTTTGAGGATGGTTATCGAGCCCAACTTCAAAGATCAAAAAAGAACTTTTATTTACTATTTTGGGTGCAATTTTTGCGAATCTCTTATAAAAAGATAACCCATCTTTATAGTCTGTTAGGGCTATTTTTGGCTCAAAATCAATTACATCCTTCATTAGTCCCGATAATTCTTTTTTTGAAATATATGGAGGGTTCGATATCACAAGATCAAACATACCTTGTGGTGATGAATTTAAAATATCCATTTCTAAAAAGCTGTTGTTCAATACATTTAGATGATTGGAATTCTTTTGCGCAACTGCAATTGCATTATAACAATTATCAAGACCCATCACTAAAGAATCTGGTCTTTCCTTTGCCATGGTTATCGCAATACAACCCGATCCTGTTCCTATGTCCAATATCTTCGGAGATTTAACACCGCTTATTTTTTCCAAAGCAACATCTATTAATCTTTCTGTTTCTGGACGGGGAATAAGAACGTCTGGGGTAACAAAAAATTCTCTTCCATAAAAATCACATGATCCGGAAATGTATTGGAGAGGTTCATTTTTAAGTCTTCTTTTAACCCAAGTTCGTAAAGTATCTAACTGAGATTGGGAAAGAGGCTCGTCATATCTCAGATAAAGATCTAATCTATTACATTTTAATAAAGAACATAATAGCCATTCTATTTCTGCTCTAGGTTTGTCAAAAGATCGTTTTTTAAAAAATGATTCAGCCCACTGGATCAGGTCTATAACACGCCATGAACTTGCCATTAAGGAGAATATAATATATAGTTTAACAGCATAATGGAAGAAACCTAATTAGGAGATCTCAGCTGCCATTAATTCCTGTTGTTCTGCAATCTTTAATTTTTCAATAAGTTCTGTAATATCCCCATCTAGTACTTCATTTAAACGATAAGAAGTAAAATTAATACGGTGATCAGTGACTCTTCCTTGTGGGAAGTTATATGTTCGTATCTTTGCAGATCGGTCTCCAGTTGAGACCAAACTTTTACGCTCGGCGGCACGTTCTGCAGCAGCTTTTTCCTGCTCCGCAGCCAACAATCTTGATTTTAATACTTTTAAGGCTGCTGCCCTATTTTTATGTTGAGATGATTCATCTTGACATGTAACCACTAAACCTGTAGGAATATGTGTGATCCGGATTGCAGACTCTGTTTTATTTACATGTTGTCCACCAGCGCCACTGGCTCGATATGTATCAATTTTTAAATCGCCTTCATTTACTTCAATATCTACATCTTCAGCTTCAGGGAGAACTGCAATTGTAGCTGCAGAGGTATGCACGCGCCCGCTTGTTTCTGTTTTGGGAACACGCTGGACCCGGTGCACGCCACTTTCATATTTTAACATCCCAAATGCGCCATTCCCTTGGATGGATACAATTGCTTCTTTAATCCCGCCAATCCCTGTATCAGAAGAATCCATAACCTTATGGATCCAGTTATTTCGTTCAGCATATCGTATATAAATACGAAATAGGTCAGCAGCAAATAAAGCCGCTTCATCTCCACCCGTACCAGCCCTTATTTCCAAAATTAAATTTTTATCATCATTAGGGTCTGTTGGCAATAAAAGAATCTTTAATTTTTCTTCCAATGCAAGTTTTTCAGATTCTAGCTCTACTATTTCATCCTGAGCAATCTGTTTTAATTCTTCGTCATCCCCTTCAAGAATTTCTATATCATCATCAATTTGATCTAAAATAGAAATATATACTTTAGCAGTATTTACTACTTCTTCCATCGACTTATGTTCTTTGGCAATTGCAGTTACTTTTTCTTGATCATTAAAAATATTGGGGTCTGTCATTTGCTCGGATAGATGAGCATGCTTTTCAATGATAGCCTGAAGTTTTTCCTTCAATCTATTTCCTCGGCAGTATATTCTTTCCCAATCATTTCTTTATATTTGTCAACAAAAGTTTCTTCTAAAAAAATAGCCCTTTTTGAGCTTACTCACTCTCAATAGAACCACATATAATAAGCTATTTTATTTACGTCCGTACTTTTGATTGAATTTTTCTATTCTTCCAGCTGTATCAACTAGATTTTGCTTGCCTGTAAAAAATGGATGTGACTTATTAGATATCTCAATTTTACACAATGGGTATTCTTTACCGTCATCCCATTTTATTGTCTCTTTTGTTTCAACAGTTGATTTTGTTAAAAAAGCATAATCGCAAGATGTATCTTTAAAAACAACCAACCTATAATTATCCGGATGGATATCTTTCTTCATATTTTCTCCTAATTAAGTAATGTTTTCCAAAGCAGAACGTATCCGCTCTATCCCTTTTTTAATGATACTGGTATTTGTGGCATAAGAGAACCGTATATGTCCAGGAGCTCCAAAACCATCACCAGGCACAGTCACAACACTCGCAGTATGTAAAATGTGCTCTGAAATATCAAAAGTATCTTTCAAAATCTTTCCATTCACCGCTTTATTCAAAAAGTAACTAAAATCGGGAAAAGCATAAAATGCACCGCCTGGTGTTTGACATGTTACATTTGGAATATCATTTAAAAGCTGTACAATTAAATCTCTTCTTTTTTTAAATGCTGTTTTCATCTCTTCAACACAGGTCTGATCACCACTTAACGCCTCTATACCTGCTTTTTGCCCAATTGAATTGGCACAAGATGTAGCTTGTCCTTGCAATTTAGACATCGCTTTTATGATTTCTCTTGGTCCTGCTGTATAGCCAATCCTCCAACCTGTCATAGCATATGTCTTTGATAAACTTAGGCATGTAACTACGGTAGCATTAATATTATAATTTCTATTCAAGTTTTCTGTGCTTATAAACTTTCCATCATAGACCAGTCTCTCATAGCATTCATCAGAGATAATAGTCCAATCATTCTCTTTTGCAATTCTTAATAGTTTTAATATTGCTTCTTCTCCCCATACACCACCCGTAGGATTTGATGGGGAATTAATTATAATGCCCTTGATATTAGGATCCATCTTCGCTTGAATATCATCAAAATCAGGTTCAAAGTTGTGTTCTGGTATAGTATCTACTAGCAATGGTTCAGCGTCTGCAAGTCGTACAAACTCAGGGAAAGACACCCAATACGGGCTTAATACAATAACCTTATCCCCAGCTCCAAAGAGCGCTTGACATGCGGTATAAAGACTTTGTTTTTCACCATTAGAAACCAGTATATCTTCTTTATCATAGGTTATTCCATTTTCCCTCTTAAGTTTTTCACAAATTGCCTGTCTAAACTCAATCATTCCAGGGCCTGCTGTATATTTTGTATACCCTTGATCCATAGCGAGTTTTCCTGCACTAATAATATGTTCAGGAGTATTAAAGTCAGGCTCCCCAACTGAAAAGTTTATTACATCCAACCCCTCTGCACGCATTTCTGCTGCAATGGTTGCCATTTGTAAAGTAAAAGAAGGTTTGACCTTGTGAACACGGTCAGATAATTTATAGTTCAAAACTTGTGTTGCTTTTTGTGGTGTTTCTCTGTGTTAAATTTATCATCATCTGAGTTGTCATGGCGATGATTATTAGTGCTATTATCCTCTTCTATGTCAAATTCTTCAGCTAAAACATGCCTGTGCCTAATGTGCCTTCTTTTTGATTTATTATTACTATCGGTGGAGTGAAAGTTGGTATTTTTTCTATTAGAAGAGTTCTTTCGCTTCTTCTTTTTATTAAATTTTTGAGATTGCCTATTTTTATTATAGCGGGTGGTTCTTTTTTTACTTTTTTTACTATTTCGTTTTGGCTTAGGGACTTCAGATGCTGATATACTTTCTAAATCATCTTGAGAATCAAGAGGTTCTGATTCCTGATCATTGGCATCTTCAATCAATGCCTCCTTATCAAAAGAAAACGTTTCAGGGTTAAACATGCCATAAATAGTTCCAAAGCCGCGCGTAATACCATTACCAAGACCAATATAGTTTGGTAAAATAAAATTAGTTTTGAATTCACCCATAAAAGCTCCCCATTTGTTTTCATCAATAGGCTTTGGGAAGAGGCTTGATACTTTTACTTTTGTATATATGTTATCTTCTAGGTCTATTCCAACCTCGCTTGCTAAAAAAATAATATTTTGCCCTATTAATTTGTTTAGATAAGAGGGTTTTTCCTGATTAGTTAGGAATTTGTATTTACCACCAGTCATATGATTTAAGGCAACCCATGGAGTAATAAAACGATATCTTACTAATCGACTAGAAGGAATAAATTGTTGCGTGGAGCTATCTATGTCACAATCTTGAATTTCAAAAGTGATATTCCCAAAATCCAATGATTCAATTTTCTCGCAGATTGATAAAACCGACTCAACACCTTCATGTACACCAATTATATAGATTTGTTCATTTAAAATCTTTACTTGTACTCTTGGGTAGAGAAATCGATCCCTATACGAACCATCTAACATCGGTATAATTGGCTCATCAGGGTATTGTCTCATAAAAACACCTTTTACTTGATATGGTGTTTTCCGGACAGGCTTGTTTGTAGTTAACCTAACAACTACTGATTTTATATCAGGGAAACTATCACTCATATTAACCAGTTATATAACAAAGTAATTACTGACTCATTGTATCTAAAAATTCTTCATTTGACTTCGTTCGTTTCATTCTATCTTGCATAAATTCCATAGCTTCCTCTACTTTCATATCGTTAAGCAATTTACGAAGTATCCACATTCTACCTAACTCTTTACGGGTAAGAAGCAATTCTTCTTTTCTTGTACCGGAACGAATAATGTCAAAAGCTGGATATACCCTTCTATCACTTAGACGACGGTCTAAGACTAGTTCCATGTTACCGGTACCCTTAAACTCTTCAAAAATAACCTCGTCAGCCCTGCTTCCAGTATCAATAAGCGCTGTGGAAACAATTGTCAAGCTGCCACCTTCTTCAGTATTTCTAGCTGCTCCAAAAAATTGCTTAGGTTTTTTTAGTGCATTAAAGTCTACACCGCCAGATAATATTTTCCCACTAT
>CAJVZI010000012.1 GCA_913020665.1 uncultured bacterium
TATTGTCGCGATCCAAGGTCCTGGTACCAAGATCCTGGTACCAAGATCTTTGGGGGAACCGGTCCTGGGTGACGGGGGAACCGCCCTCTCGATTTACCCTAACCGATATCCTTTCTTTACTGTAAGAACCCCACAGGCAAGCCTGGTTGGGGAAAAAGAACTGGCCGTCAGGTGTTGACAGGTTATTTTGTTAATAATGTTGTCAAGGTTCGTATAAGAGAACTCGAAAAAGCAGGCGAAGTTATAGATAAAACAGCATCAGCTGGTGGTGACTCCATCCGTATCAACGGCATTTCTTATACGGTTGATGATCTTTCCCCGTACAAGGTCCTACTCCGTAAGGGCGCAGTGGAAGATTCGTTAGTTAAAGCCAACCATTATGCTACGGAATCGGGAGTTACATTGGGTCCGCTTATTTCTTTGAGTGAAACTATCGCTCCAGCTATCCAGAGTTTTCAAAAAGATATGGCTTTTGGAACGGACCAAACACCACAGCTTCTACTATAGAATCACACGAACTGTTTTTGTTTGGGTTAGCTGACATGAAACCGTATTGTTCTCGTATTTTCGACTTAATCTAATAGTCAAGGTGGCAAGGTTTGGCGGAGAAAATTTTCAAACAAGTTCTGTATCGTCTACAACACGACTGCGTTGGAGCAGCTTTCTCAGAACAATTTCTCTCTGATTAACTCCTCACCCGAACTGCTGCCTTCAACTCCTCTTGGTGAAGCACCATCGCTCCCGGGCACCTTGCCCAAACGAAAGGATTCAAAAATTGCATTCGGATGATTCGCTCCCGCTAGGAGTCCTGTATTTGGATCAATCTTCACTGTAGTAATTCCTGGAGGGCGCTCCGAGAAGCTATTAGGCATCCCTTCGAGAGCACCGGCCATATAATCAATCCAAATCGGCAAAGCTGCTTGAGCTCCCGTTTCTCGTTTCCCTAAGGGGGCTACTTTGTCGAAGCCTACCCAGACGGTTGTCACCAACCGGGAGTTAAACCCAGAAAACCAAGCGTCTCTTTGGTCGTTTGTTGTCCCGGTTTTCCCCGCTAGATCTGCCCTTCCTAAAGATTTGGCTTTCCTACCGGTTCCATATGCAATCACGTCCTGCATTATGGAATTGAGAATCCAAGCATTTTCGGCCTCTATCACCCGCTGCGCGATTTTAGCGGGCGGTAATGTTTCCATTTTGAGTAGGGTCTCTAGATCATCTGGTTCTCCCTCCTCATCTAGATCCACCGTCTCACAAACTCTGCAAACCGAAGCAACTTTGTTCTCCCAAACTCTTTTTCCATCAGAGCTGTCAACGTAATCTATAAATTCAGGGTTGATTTTATACCCCCCATTGGCCAACACCGAGTACGCTGTTGCGACTTCCAACGGCGACACCTCGCCTGACCCTAGAGCCATCGAGAGATTTTTTGGACTATGAAACTGTTTCCAATCGCGTTCATCAACGAAGGAATCAATAAGAGATTTTAATTGGGATATAGTTGTTTGTTTATCTGACATTATCAAATCTACCCATCTTGCCACAAACAAAAAACCCCACCAATGTGGGATTTTTTGTTTACCATTTATAATACAACGTGTTTTCGCCAATCCTTACCGTATCTCTTTTTCCATTCCTCCTGTTTCTTTTTATGATATTCAATAGGTTGCTTTTCCGCCCATTTTCTAGCTTCACCTAGCATACCCAAGTTTGAGGCAGCATTTCTAAAGTGCATTTGATATTCAGCTTTTGACCAATTAGCGTATACCTTATGATTTTGTATTGGTTCTTTTTTTAATAACGGATTATCTGGCTTTAACCCACCCACGACAAACCATTTAAACCAATCGCAAAATAAGATGATATTTCTTAACACTATTCCTCCTCTTTATCATTAAAACTGATAGGTGCCCTACTTAGAAACTCAAAAAATTTTGCTTCTTTCTTATCTTGAGCTGTTACGGTCTTTCCTCTCAGTATTATGGTTGCAGAATTTTGATAGAATGATGAATTTGGAGAAAGCGTAGGTATTTTGACTTTGTCTCCAATGTACTTTCTATTGGGGTCAATGGGGTTACCATTAATATCCAAAGCTTCTTTACATTTATTATTGGATGATTGGTTTTTTTCTTTTGACATGATGTGTCTCCTTTTTGCTTTTAGTTAACACATCAGGTAGGTCTATAAACGAAAAAAGCCGCTCCATCAGGCGGCTTTATGTTTCCTATTTTCCTAGGCACATCTAGCGTTTAAGGCTCTAACCACCGTGACCATGATTTATCTGGGCTCGGTTGGCGGGTTTCATTTACGAAACCACTCCTGATGATAAGCTAATTTATATAAAATAAGATTTAAACACTATATCTATATTTTATAATTAAATAGTAGTTTCTATATCTTTGAATTGTCCCTCACCTTGCGGAATTATTCTTTCACCATTCTTATATACTAAACCAAGTTTTCCATTAATACCTGGTATTTTATAATGTTTAATTTCAAAAGATTCTGGTCTATCTAAACCAATAATTAGAAGTGGAACAGTTAAATAATTCATTAGCGGTTTACGAAAAAGCTCAAAATCTTCAAATGTTTTTACAGTACCATCAAAACCTCCACTTCTTTTCATTTCTGAAGTAGCAAATACAACAATACCAATTTCTGTTTGAATTTCTTTTTCTACATGATTGATTTCACTGGCTATTACTGGCTTCATCAAATTCCATGCAGTTGCTTCTCCATGATTAAATGCAACCTCTACGGAAAATTTTCCTTTTGTAAAATCTAGCCTCCAAGGATGTTTATAAGATCCTGATTTGAAAATTTTTGATTCACTTTTCCAACCTTTCTCTTCAAGTCTAATCTTAATTAAATGATTTATAGATTTACTTAAGCTTTTCCCTCTTTTTAATCCAAGACGATTATAAAAATCATTAATTAAGTCATCATCAGTAATATTTTCTAAAATGTTTAATAGCTCGCTGTAATCATTCCTTAAATATGGATTACCTTGGATTATACTTTCAGCGTGCCTATGAGATTTTTTTATTAATCTCATTGCTTTAGTTTAATGTTTAGTGCATTTCCAATTTTTTCTACAATTCCAACAACTAAAGCATTTCCCATAAAAAATGCTCTTTTTGCATCTGTAATACCTTCAAGTTTTGTGTGGTCATCAGGGAACATATTTAACCTCTCCAACTCAATTGGTGTCAACCTCCTTAATCCTTGTTTTGTTTTGATTACATGTTTAAACCTAGAAGGCGAAGGACCACCCTCACCAGTGATAATTGTTCTAGATGGCTTATTTAATCTGTCAGGATAAATCATACCTCCCTCACTGTAATTGTATTCGAAGCCGGTTTTAGTCACGCGTTTTTCTTTTTTCGCACCTTTAAGGTATTCCCATTTATCTTTATCTTCATTCTTAATGAAAAATGTTTTATCTATGCTACCATTTTGAATAATATCCCTAAGCATTACTTCCTTTCCTTCATAATTTGGCTCTGTTTTTATAGTAGAGACTTTTCCATCAATCATTAATCCCGTATTTAAAAATGGCGATAGTTTTTTATTCTTATTGAATTTATTTGTTAATTCAACAAGGTCACCTTGCAAATCAAAGTTTTGAAGTTCTCCTTTAGGACTAATTGGAAATGCATTGGTAATAACCCCAGCTTCAAAAATCCATTTATTAATGTCCATTTTTGTTAATTTTTTATAAATATCAGTGCTTTTATGATAGCCTAAGAAAAATATCCTTCTTCTTCTTTGGGGCATTCCATATTCTGCTGCGTTTATAACGCGCCATTCGATAGCATATCCAAGCTCATTAAGACTTTGAAGCATTACTGCAAAATCACGCCCCCTTTGATTCGCTGGAGATTTCAAAAGTCTATCTACGTTTTCCAAAAAAAGATATTTTGGACGATTATTTCCTTTCTCATTGAGGATTCTGTGAATTGACCACCATAAAACTCCCTTTCTGCCTATTAATCCTCTAGAATTATTTAATGTCGTAGCAACTGAGTAGTCCTGACATGGGAATCCTCCGCAAAGGAGATCGTGATCTGGAATATCATCTGTAGGAACTAATGCAATATCAACATTAGAATGGTTTTCTTTACCAAAACGTTTTTCATAAACCATAGATGCATGTTGCGTTTTTGTTAATGGTTCCCATTGATTACTCCAAATAATCTTAAAACCATTTTTTTCAAGACCCAGGCGAAAACCACCTACCCCTGCAAATAATTCTGCTACTTTTAATGCCACTATAAATTGACCTTAATCTTATTAATACAATCTTTGATATTTGTTTTAATTTTACATTCCCAAAATACTAATACCGTCCATCCAAGATCAAGAAGTTCCTTCTCTTTTTTCTTGTCTCTTTTGATATTTTTTTCAAATTTTTTTTTCCAAAAATCTGTATTGGTCTTTGGCAATGACAGTTCACAATAAGGGCACCGATGCCAATAACATCCATTAATAAAAATACCGATTTTTCTTCCTGGGAATGCAATATCAGGTTTACCAGGTACTTTTTTCCAGTTAAGACGGTATCCTCTTATACCATCCGCATATAGAGCTTTTCTGAGTTTTAACTCTGGCTTGGTATTCTTGGCCTTATTAGAGCTCATTACCCGAGAAACATTTTCATTCAAGGGTACTGGTGAACGCTTATCTCTTATATATACTTTCTTCAATTAGAATTAAAATCAGAATCTACTTTTTCGATGTAGATCTATTTGAATTTTGGAGGGTAATTTTTATGCCAACTAGTTCCTCTTTGATAAGCATGCGCAACTGCTACAACTTCCCCATCTTGGTAAAGGTCACCTATAAAACTTATACTGGTGGGTGATCCTTTTTCATTAAAACCATTAGGAAGTACCACACACGGATGTCCCGTTAAATTGGTCCTTAAAAGATTATCACCCCAAAAGGATGGCACTACATAAACATCAATATTTTTAAATAACTCAGACATTTTTTGGTTCAAAACAACTCTAGCTCGGTTTGCCTGGACATATTCTACAGCAGGAACGTGTCTTGCTGTTCGAAATACATTTGGCCAAGCCCACTTTACCTGCCGCACTAATTCATCGTCCAGATTCTTCCTTGTCATTTCGTCAAATGCTGCAGCAGCTTCCACATTCAATAAAAAAGATAAAGAACTTGTGGGAAACTCTGGTAACTCTATTGGAATCAATGTAAAACCTAATTCTCGAAGCCGGGTCAAAACTCCGCGATCTCTTTCAGTTGTATTGGTATCCTTGAATGCACTTTCTATATAACCAATCCGTAATGATCTTAATTCTTTCTTTGTTGGGACCTGGAAAGGAACATCAACAACAGATAGGTCAAGACCATCAGATCCTTTTATAGCGCTATATACCAATGCACAATCATCTACTGATCTACACATAGGCCCAAGCTTATCCATGGACCAACTTAGTGCCATTGCACCTGCTTTGCTCACTGTACCAAACGTTGGTCTTAGGCCTGTAACACCATTCCTAGTTGATGGTGAAACGATCGAACCCCAGGTCTCAGAGCCTATTGAAAAACCTACAAGCCCTGCAGCAGTAGCTGAACCTGGACCAGCAGAACTACCGCTTGACCCCTGTTCAGTATTCCAAGGATTTCTAGTCTTCCCTCCAAACCAAACATCACCCCAGGCTAGTGCGCCCAGAGTTAATTTTGCAACTAATACGGCTCCAGCATCTTCTAATTTTTTTATGATAGTTGCTGTCTCATTAATGACCTGATCTTTATGCGTCATAGCACCCCATGTGGTCTTATAGCCAGATACTGCCAAAAGGTCTTTTGCACCATATGGTATCCCATGTAGAGGACCAAGGTATCTTCCTCTTCTTATTTCTTCATCTGCTCTACTAGCCTGCTTGAGTGCCAGTTCTTCTGTTAGTGTCACAACGCACTCCAGTTCTGGACCGTAGCGTTTTAACCGTTCAAGGTACATTTCAGTCAATTCTAATGATGTTACCTGCTGGGTACGTAATAAATGTGCTAACTGACCAATGGTATAGAATGCACAGTCCTCAATATTCTCAGGTCGCCTGGTCGGGAACTCCTGAAACAGATAACTCTCTCTTCCTTTTGGTATATCTTGTCCAGGTATCCTTGGATCAAAATAGAGGGGTACTGGAATGCTATTTGGTAGCTCAACAGTTCTTAAGGTATCATATTTACCTCTGAGAACTGCTAGGGTCTGCAGCATTGTATCTCGCTCTGACTGTGTGAACTGCAGTCCAGCAAGATTCTCCATTCCTATTGCATCTTGATTTAATTTACTTTTTTCCGATGAGCATGAAAGAATAAGAAACAGTAAAAAGAAAAAGATGTAACGATACATGGCCTATTTCCTTTCAGGCATATGCTTGATCCATGCTTGGATCAGTTCAACACCTTCTTTATGTACAAGTTTACGATTTAATTCTGGCATCATTATTCCAGGATCTCTCGATCGGATCCTGAAATCCATGATCGATTCTTCAGGATGACCAGGGACTATATTATATTTTAGATCACCCGAACCTCGGCCAGCTGCGACTGGTGGTTTAAATATTCCTAATGCAGTTGGATCGGTCTCTTCTACTTCCAGATATAATCCAGATGTTTCAGCGGGACCTCCTCTACGATGACAATGTGCACAATTTATATCTAGCCATGCCCTTGCACGTTGGTCCAAGCTCCCATCATGAGCATCCATATAGTTAACTGTTCGCGGCAGTAAGATCTTATCATCAAAAGGTTCTAAAATTCCTACAGAGATCCATTTATCAAGTTGGTTCATCGGAATATCATCATATGAAAAGTTTAAATTCAAATTACGAACCTTCGGCCCAATAGGCTGCTGTACGTTATTATAGACATGACAACTTTTACACTGATTTAGATTTGGAACACTATACAAAATAGATATGGGTTTACCATCACTATGGATCCAAGAAACTTCTGTCCTATCACCGGCCAATGCTAGGACAGCCTCGGTCTGTTCATTATTCCAGACATAAGGCATGGCCAGCCATTCAGAGCCTGTTTTTTTTAGCAAGCGTGTCTCGATCAGCCTACGGTCACTATCAGGGTCACGAATATCACTTGGATAATAAAAGGTCTTGATCAAAAAGGTCCCATCAGGATAATTAAAAGACAGGTCATCATTATGGGATATCGATTTATTGTTTGGAACCTTTATAAAACGAAGTTTTTCTGCATAATCTGAAAATAATTCAGAGGCAATGGTATAAGGGATCACGCCTGATATTGGTATCTGCTCATTGATAGGTGCCTTAAAAAAACCATAATCAGAAAGTTTTGGCAGAGCATGATCAAAGATCGGATGTGCGGGAAATACCAAAGATACAGTGGCAGTTACAGCAAGGATAGCTTTTCCAACACCCATACCGTCAATCAATATCAAGTACTACTTCAGGGATAGGCTCTTGTTCGCATTCACACTCATTAATATCTGTTTTGAACTCAGCAAAGAATGGGCTATACCATGATTCAAAATTCTTCGATATCTCCAAATTCAAATAATCTGCATCTACATTACTAGCGATACATAATCGCCTTGAATTAGGAATATAGCCACCGGCACCTAAGTGTTTAGGATCAGGCATACCGTCATAGATTATATCTGGCACATCCTTATAAAAACGAGTAAATAATAAAAGACCAATATCATGATCTAGCGTTGGAATCTGCGGTTCTCTACGATAGATATTATCATGTACATAGATTGATGATGTATATGGGTTATATTGAGTATCCTTCGTTTCTTCTTCAGTTATAAAGTAACTAACGATAGCTGTGCCTGCTGTCTTATTATCTATGATCGTATTACCAAAGATCTCTACTTGTTCAGTTGCCATGACCATGATACCAGTCCCAGACGGTACCTTGGCTACAATATTGCCCTCTGGCGCAAAATTATCAATGTTATTCTTTTTGATAATATTATCAAAGATCCTTATTTGTTTCCCTTCTTTCACAACAAGATCTGGAAGGTCAAATACAAGAATTCCCCCTGTATTTCCATGGACATTATTGCCATAGACATCAGCTTTGGTAGAATTCTCAATTTCAATACCCGCCACATTCTCAAAGGCTTCTGAGAACCGAACTATTATATTCTTTGATTGTCCTACATATATCCCAGCATCAGAGGCCGCTATAGCCACACAGTGTTCGATCAATACATTCTCACATTGAACTGGGTATAATCCATACGCACCATTAGTTGATTTTGGACCACCCAGCCACTGTGCTTTGACCCTACGGAAAGTGATGCCATCCACATACTGGCATTTGATCGCATCACCTTTTGCGTTCTGCACTGTAAAATCTTCAAGAATGATATTCTTACAATTAGTTATACTTAAACCTTGAGCACCCTCCACCTGTGTTGAGAAATTGAGCGTTGTACTGTTCATACCAGTACCTTTAATGACAATATTCTCCTTACCTTCCATTGATAGAGTTCCTAATATCGGAAAAAGACCAGAACTCAGTTTAATAGTATCCCCTGGCTCTGCTAAAATAAGTTGAAGCTGTAGATCTTTTTCAAACTCTGCAAGGCACAACGAAAATGTGAACTTTAAAATTATTATCGAACGTATGAACTGCATCTTACAATCTAAAACTACGTACACTTTTTAAGCAAAATTTCATTCAACCAGAAACGGTTTGCATTAAGATACCGCAGAGCCAAGCCCCATAGGTCCCAATAGCATATCCTAAAACAGCTAGTAACACTCCCACTGGAGCTAGCGATGGATGGAAAGCAGAAGCTACCACAGGTGCAGATGCAGCCCCTCCAACATTTGCCTGACTACCAACGGCCAAAAAGAAGAAAGGTGCTTTAATGATCTTCGCAACAGCAATAAGTATAAAAGCATGAATCGCCATCCATATCAAACCTATAATAAAAAGACCAGGATTATCAAAGACAGCCATAACATTCATTTTCATTCCTATCGTGGCAACTAAAATATATATGAAAACACTACCTATCCTTGAAGCACCTACTCCTTCAAGTTCTCGGGCTTTTGTAAATGAGAGTGCCACTGAAATAATTGTAGATAACACAATTAACCAGAAGAAGCTAGAAGTGAGGCTGAACCTTGAAAGCCATGGTGCATTTTGAAGTATTGTTGGCGCAATAATATCTGCACCAAAATGAGCAAATGCTGTTATGCCAAAACCAACAGAAAGTACTTTTACTGTATCGCTTGTATTAGGAATTCGCAATATCTGTGCCTGGTAGGCCTCTATTTTATCTTTGAGCTCATTTATAGAAGTAGCATCAGCTTGGAACCAACTGTCAATCTTATTATTTATTCCTGTGCCATATAGCAAAAATGCCATCCAAACATTCGCACCAATAACATCCACAGCTACCATTGCTGAAAATATGGAATCATTAACCTCAAACACCTCTTTCATAGCTGCTTGATTTGCACCACCACCGATCCAGCTACCAGCCACAGTACTTAATCCACGCCATACTGAGTCTGGTCCTGAACCACCAATAATATCAGGGCTTACCGCTGATACTATTATTATTGCTAAGGGACCGCCAATAATAATACCTAGAGTACCAGTGAAGAACATTATCAATGCCTTGGACCCTAATTTTTTTATTTCATGAAGATCTATACTTATTGTTAAAAGAACGAGACTTGTTGGAAGCAGGTACCTTGATGCTACAAAATACAGGTTGGAGCTGTCTCCAGAGATAATTCCCAGTGAATTAAAAATAGAAGGAATGAAATAGCATAATAGAAGACCAGGTATGTATTTATAGAATTTTTTCCAAAATGGATGCTTACTGCTTGAGGTGATGAAAACGAAGCCAAGAATACCCATAAGGATACCCAATACGATCGCATCATTTTTGAAAATAGGCTCAACCATTACTTAAAGTTAGATCGAACCAGACGGTAAGCTTTATATTTATTTTCGCCTAGCGTCGACTATTTAATTTTGCAAGAAGTCGTAGTATCTCAAGATATAGCCAGATCAGGGTAACTAACAGTCCGAATGCGCCATACCATTCCATATATTTAGGAGCTCCCATTTCGGCTCCCTCTTCAATAAAATCAAAATCAAGTACAAGGTTCAATGCTGCAATAACAACGACTACAAGGCTGAAGAGTATCCCCATATTACTATTACTTGATATAATACTAATTCCTGAGCTGAAAAAACTCATGACAAAGTTTATAAGGTAAAGAATCGCGATGCCGCCTGTTGCTGCTACTACACCTAATTTAAAGTTCTCTGTAGCTTTTATTAGACCGGACATATAGGCCAATAGCAAAGCCCCCAAAGTACCAAAGGTCAAAAATACTGCCTGAACAACTATCCCTGGATATTGTGCATTGAATATCATTGATATGACTCCTAAAAATACACCCTGTGCGATGGCATATGCAGGGACTGTAATATGACCTAAAGTTGGTTTGAATATGGTAACAAGTGCTAATATAAATCCAATCAATGCACTAGGCATAGCAAGAGCGTGCATCATAGGATTTCCCCAGGAATATCCCGCACTGATAATAACCAAGACAAGTGAGAAAGCTGTTTTATTTACGGTCCCTGAAAGTGTCATTTTACCTGCAGAGGCCGATGATAAATGGTCTCTGAATGTCGATGCTTGTAAAGCAGGGTTACCTGAACGAAGTGCTAAGTGTTTACTCATTTTCCTCTACCTTTTCAATCCTTATCCAAGGCTTTCCATTTGGACCGCCTTTGTTTAAAAGTTTAATAATACTCATAACTGTTATAATAACAATTGGTATCCATAAGATGATCGCTGGATTTTCCATATCTAAAAATTATGGTCATACATCTTTTCAACAAAAATGCTTTCTTACATTTATTCTATTATGTTTATCCCAAACAAATTGGTACTCATAAATCTTTTTGCAAAAAGAAAAGATGCTTGCCTGGCATTTGGATCACCACCTATTGTGGTACCTCGATCCGCACACCAGGCCAAGGCTATTTTTTGACGGAAAGGAGTGATCATGGGGATATCAAAAAAATTCATAAGTAACGCTCCATCGGAACGCATTCGAAAGTGACAATCACCTGTGGCGTAGCCACGTTTTTCAACCGTTAATGGCCCCTTCCGATCAAAGCCATGGTGTGCATTGTCATAAATGGTAATATCTATATTCGTACCTACCGCAACAAGATCTGTTACTAGATCTTCACATGCGCTTGCAGTAACCCAGTCATCAAATTCACCGATCAGGATATGAATTGGCGCTGTTGAGAAATCCTTAAGTTCCATATCCACAAGGCAAGGAGGATAAAATGCTAAATGTGCAGAAAACATTTGATTCACACCAATTGCATTAATCAATGGTTTCCATGCAGAAAATAATGCCACCCCACCTCCTAGACTCCAGCCAGTGATCGCAACATTATTAATATCAATTCTTGGTTCATCAGCGAGAACTTCTAGTGCCTTATAAGCATCAAGGATCATCATTGCAGTGGTAACGGATATCTGTTCTCCAACTGTAGAATACACATTTCTACTATTAAAGCTCTGTAGCTCAAAAGTTGCGAAACCCATTTCCCTGAACATTGCCATGTATTCAAGGTGATGATCAGCCCAATTTTTACTACCATTAACTCCAAGGACCAGAGGAACAGGTTCGTCCACATCAATTACTGGCATACGTAAGATACCATACGCCTTCTGCGCTGGTTGGTTTTCTAGGTCAGTAATGATATGATAAAATGAAAATGGATTGGCACTGTTGAATTCAACTTTTTCACCAGGGTCTTCTATTTCGTTGCCAAAGATTATCGCTACAAAAAAAGTAAAAAATAATGATCTTATTACCTGAATTCTTATCAGCTGAAATTTAAGAATATTTTTCTCTCTACTTATTTTGTTATTAAATCAAGATGATCTTACTGCAGAGATGCGTTCTAATACTGGTGGATGACTGTATGATAAGAAGACCATAAGTGGATGTGGGGTTAAATGCGATAAGTTACTTGCTGCTAATCCTTTTAACATAGATATCAAAGGTTCTTCTTTATTAGTGGTCTCCAGTGCATAAGCATCTGCTTCAAACTCATTTTTCCTACTCATTGCAGTCGTCAAAATAGAGGTTATAAGACTTACGGGGGAATAAAGCATACCAAATAATACCAGACCACAATACACTGACACTTCTTTAACCCCAAATACATCGAAAAGAGCTTGGTCACTCATAAAATAATTAAATATATAAAGCATTAATCCAGTTTCTAATATGCCTAAAACCGTTCCAGTGATAACATGTTTTTTCTTGTAGTGCCCTACTTCATGTGCAACCACAGAAACGATCTCTTCTGTTGTATGTTTATCAAGTAATGTATCAAATAAAGCTATCCGCCTAGACTTGCCAAAGCCACTAAAATAAGCATTCGAATGAGCGGATCTACGGCTTCCATCCATCACATCGATACGACCTATAGGGAAGTTAACCTTTCCAGCAAATTCTTCTATTGCAGTTCGCAGCTCGCCTTCTTCAAGAGGGGTAAATTTATTGAACATTGGTGCTATAACATGTACGAAGAGAGGTTGAATTGCGATCATGAATGCGGTTATAAGTGACCATGCGATCCACCATCCATTGTCGCCATATCTATCAAAAAAGTAAAGAACAGGAACAATGACCAGACTTCCTAGCACAATGGTCAAACCATACCCTTTGAGTTTATCAGATATAAATGTTTGGACGGTTGTCTTATTGAATCCATATTTTTCTTCAATAACAAAAGTACCGTATATAGAAAACGGTAGGTTAATAATATCATTCACAATGAACAGTATCCCAAAAAATATGAGCCCTGAGGTAATACTATGAGTAGAAGAAGATCGAACAAATTCATCCAAAAGACCAAAGACACCTGTATGAATAACTGCAAGCGTGATCAGTAAACTAAACGATCCTGATATCAATCCAAATCGGGTCTTGTCCTTTAGATAAGATTGCGACTTCGCATATTTTTCTTGATCATAATAATCCTGAAAACCATCGGGTACCTCCTCTGTAATACTATTCATATTTAAGACGGAGCTGAGAGTTGAGAGCACATACTCAATAATGAGAGCGCCCATTATTATTAGATAGTAGGTCTGTTCCATGATATTTAGGGAAATTTAATTGAACAACCAATAGCCTTACTGATTGGCTTTTCTATTGGACTATCGGATAGTAATTGGTCAATTGCATTTGCTAAGAAAGGTTCATCTACTGATCTTGCATTCCTTGCATTATCATCTATTGCACCACGATATACCAGCATATCATTATTATCAAATAGGTAGATGTGAGGTGTTTTTGTGGCCCCAAATTCAGTAGCTAATTTCGACCCAGGGTCCTGTGCATAAGGGAAATTATAATTATTTTTATCTGCATGTCTGATCATCTCTTCCATACTATCATCTCCATTAAAACGTGCAGCATTAGAATTGACAGCTATCACGCCAATACCCTTGGAAGTGTATGTGTCAGCGATACTAACATATCTATCTTCCCAGCGTATGACCCATGGACAAGTATTGCATGAAAAAATAACTAATGTGCCTTTATTGCCTTTTGCATCCGTAAGCGTTATGGTCTCTCCACTGATATCTTCCAACTTATAGTCCATGCCAGGCATGGAAGCTCCGATCTCTAACTCTGCAGCCAGAATAAAAGTGAAAAAAAGTATTGGTGTTAGTATTCTTTTCATAAAATATCTCCTACGAACTCAATGCAATATTAATAGCAGTCCTAAATCTTAATTCTGATTCTTTTCCTTCCCATAAATCTACTATTTTTCCTGACTCCTTTGCATATAGAATGGTGAATGGAAGACTTCCTGTCCAGCTCGAATGAATTCCTGTAATAAACGCCTCATCTTTCTCTTGTTTTATATAGGATACTTCCCTAACACCTTTTCGATCAAGAAAGGATCTTACCTCATTGAACTGATCTTCAAAATCTGCGCTTACAAATATTACTTCTAATTCGTCGATCTCTTTATCGAGATCTACGATCATTGGGAATTCTTCCACACAAGGGACACACCAAAGAGCCCAAATATTCAACAATACCACTTTATTGCCTTTATAACTTTTTATCTTTTGGTTGATCTCTGATGCTGTTGTGGGTAACAGATCTACCTTTCCACAAGAAAAAGTAAGTACGCATATGAACATTAATAATTTTTTCATGGTCTGATCTGCCTCATTTTCTGTTTAGAAAATAGGTGCGACTGATCATCATAATGAGGTGATGAATCATCTTTAGTTGCACTTCCATATTGGTGGATACTCCATGCATTAAGCTGACCTTCAGGTCCCCACTCCACAGCTTGTATGTAACAGTCTCCAGCGACCGCCTTATAAATATTTTTTTCCTTTTTACTATAAATGGCTCTGAGGGTACCTGGACCACCAGAGAGAGGTAAATTGGTTTTACCCCTTACTAACCTCTGCACCCTTCCAAGAGGAATATCTATTCGCCCAAATTCTTTTTCTAAGTAAGAAATAGTCTCCCGTAGTTTTACAGTAACGGAATCAAGATGATATTTTAGATCTTCTATTTTAAATGCATTTGGAAGCGCTAAAATTGCTAGAGCAGCAGATGTATTGGTCGAATCTGCTCTGAGATCCCAGGACTTGATCAATTCTATTGCCGGTAAAAGGTCATCTGGAATCCCTTTTTCTGTTATTTCTCTTACATACCTTTTTCTTACACCTGCTAGAATTGATTCTCTAGAATATTCTACATCGAATTTATAATCAAAAAATTCCTCTCTACTAATTGAAGGATCAGATCCAAATGTCTCTAGTGCTCTTAAAGCTCGATTGGTCTGATGTTTCTCAATCCCAGACCAGTCCGGGATAGGTTTTGATGCATCTACTCTACTTCCAGTTGCCAGATAGGGACTACTATTGCAATTTTGAAAAAAACCTTCTAAAGGATCATAGACCTGTGGTAGCCTATCAAAAGGAATATATTCGTACCACAAGGTCTGCTTACTCTCACCTGGCAATACCTTATTCCATTCATAGCGAGGGTCACGTTTAGGAATCTTCGCATTGTATATATAATAGAGTTTGCCATCTTTATCAGCATAGCCTGTGTTAAACATAGGGATAGCATGGATCTTCATTGCCTCTTTGAATTCCGTTATGTTTCTAGCCTTGCCCATTCTGTACCATTGTTCTATAAATCTTAAATCTTTTAATGAAGATATTCGTAAAGCATAGCTACCATGATCAAACTCTAATACGGGGCCATGTATCGAAGATTTTACTGAGCGCTTAAAGGTCCATGAAAAGGGACCAACTATCTTCACCTTTATTGGAGCGGTCCTTACATCGAGATCTTTCCAATATCCCTCAAACCAGTACTGGTCCTTGTTTTGTTCATTAATAGTTAATTTATATACATCAACAAGATCTGGAGAGTTGACAGTGTGGCTCCAACCCAGATCAAGGTTATGTCCTATAAGTGGGACGGGTGATCCAGGAAAAACAGCACCATAAAAATCCCATCCCTCTTCACTAACAAGGTGAACCTCATACCAGGAAACAGGTCCATCCCATGGCTGGTGGGTGTTGACCCATAAACGTGTGAAACCATCAGAAGAACGTTGAGGTCCTACGGCCATCACATTGCTTGCAAGCATATCGAATTGACCTTCCTGAGAATCATGGGATGATCCAATAAACTCAGGTGGCTTCTTTTTTGATAATTTTTTTAATACACCATCAAGCCCAAACATGAGTGGCATACGATGAGAAAAACCTGCCACAATATCCTTTGCTGTTACTGGCTGAAACGTCTTCTTTTTCTTATCTGGAAAGTCTAATAGAAATTTATTGATACCTGCGGCATACCCTTCACATATACGTTTAACATCATTTGGTACATCGGTCTCATAGCGTTCTTCTACCATATCCCAAAAATTCATTAGATGAACATAATAGTCGTTTACTGCAGCATTTCTTCCATATATGGATGCAAGCTGTCCTCGAAGAGCATATACAACATCTTTCATTGTTTCATAATCATCTTGTGCATGTGCATATGCAAGGCCAAAGGAGACATCTGCATCTCTTTTACCGTATATATGCGGTACCCCCCACTCGTCCCGCTCTATTCTAGCTGAAAAGATAGAGTCAGTAACAGTAAGGTGATCACTAGCAAATAGAGTAGAGATGGTGCAAATTAATAGACCAAATAATTTTAGAGAAAAATATTTTACTCCCATGTAACGTATTGACCAGACTCACTTTCATTCCAAATTGGGTATTTTACCATTATAGAAATAAAAAGTTCTGACTCCTTTAACCTGTCCAACCAAGCACCTAGCTCTGGAAAACTACTATTGAACCATTCAAGGTCTACATGTGCGCATTGACGGACAAATGGCATCAGAGCAATATCTGTAAAACAAATATCCTTACCAAACATGTATGGACCAGGTTCTAATAGACTATTATATTCATTCAATATTTCAGAGACATCTGCCCGATGATCTTGGAAAGATCTTTCAGGAAAACGTACGTGATATTTATATCTATCTAGGCGTTTCTTGAATATTTCATCATTTTTATTAACTAGACCATCTTGATGATCAAAATTTTCCTTATACCAGTGTTCTGGATCATTTCTTTTTAAGGCCCACTTCATTATATCTACACTTTCATCTATAACTGACCCATCAGCTAGTTGTAGTACAGGCACTGTTCCCTTCGAGGAAAGATCGTATAAAGTTTGAGGCCTGTCTCTAAGTAATATTTCTCTATGCTCGTAAGATACCTTACTATATGCCAGAGCCATACGTGCACGCATTGCATAGGGACATCTTCTAAATGAATATAATACATGATGCTCCATGATCATTGGCTTAGCTTTGGCTTAATTCTAGAATCAAAAAATGTTTTAGATACAACTCGCTTAGGATCCTTTCGTAACCTTTTTTGTTCAGATAAAGGTAAAGAAGCAAAGTCACGGCATTCCATAGAACAGCAACCATTAAGCTCTTGGCTACAGCCATCGCACTGTATAAAAAGAATATGACATGCATCATTATTACAGTCTGTATGTTCATCACAAGAAGTGCCACACAAGTGACAAGACGCTAGTATGTCATCTGTGACACGTTCACCAAGTCGATCATCAAACACAAAGTTCTTGCCCTTGAACCTTGATATCATATCTTTTTCTTTTACATCATGCGCATATTGTATTATCCCGCCTTGAAGCTGATTCACATTCTGAAATCCATTTTTAATTAAATAGGAACTGGCTTTTTCACAACGAATACCACCTGTACAATATAGTAAAACATTATTTTTTTCTTTTCCTTTGAGCAAACGTTTAACCTCAGGAAGAAGTTCTTTTGATGTTTCTACATCAGGAATTAAAGCATTTTCAAATCTTCCGATCTCACTTTCATAATAATTACGCATATCGACAACTATTGCATCTGGATCTTCAAGTGCTTTGTTATATTCATTTGTTGATAGATGCTTACCTACATGGTCCATATCATAGGACTCTTTTGGAACCCCATATGCCACAAGCTCCTCACGAACTTTTATTATCAATTTGTAAAATGAAGGACCATCTTGAAGGGCTTTTTTAATATGCATATCAGTTAACTCTTTTATTCTATTTAATTGCATGATAAATGCTTCCCAATTATGATCAGGCACACTTATCTGAGCATTTATCCCTTCCTTTGCAATATAGACCCTACCAAAGACTTTTAGTTTATGCCATTCATCATAGAGATGATCACGAAATGTATTTGGTTCATCTATTTTTATATATCGATAAAAAGAAGCCGTGATCCGATCAAATGACTCTTCTTCTAGTAGCTTCTTAAGCTCTAATTTGTTTACTTTATTAAAAAGTGCTTTTTTCTTCATCATGCGTCAATAATACGACTCAGGAACCCGCCTGCTTTGTCTATCTTCTTATGTGCTTCATCAACACTACAGTTATGAATCTCCATTACTATAGCAACCTTAACTGAATAATCAGAGCTAATAAGTCTTTCTTTAGATCGATCATAATCGAGCCCGGTAATTTGTGATATGATCCTAGTGCCTCGATCTATAAGCTTTTCATTTACAGCCATCAGGTCTACCATTAGATTACCATAAATTTTACCAAGTTTGATCATAGTAGTCGTGGAGATCATATTGAGAATCATTTTTGTTGCTGTCCCTGCTTTCATTCTTGTTGATCCTGTAACGATCTCAGGACCGGTGTCAGCATGGATAACCACGTCTACATTTGTCATGGAATATGGTCTAGGGTTAGTTACTAAATATATTGTTTTAGCACCTTTTTCCCTCGCATGGTCCAGTGCTGATATGACATAAGAAGCCGCACCACTGCAGGATATCCCAATTAGAGTATCATTGGCATTTAATTGGAATGGCTCAAGATCTAATAAAGCGTTCTCAGCACTGTCCTCTGCTCCCTCAATAGACTGCCTTAATGCTTTATCACCCCCTGCAATAAGACCGATAAAAAGATCCTGAGGCGCTGAGAAGGTTGGTGGTATCTCAGAAGCATCCAATACTCCCAACCTACCACTTGTTCCTGCGCCAACATAAAATACCCGTCCGCCTAAATTAATAGATGTAACTGTATGGTCAACTGCTTGTTCTATTTCAGGTATAGCATCTTTTACCGCTTGGGCAACAAGTAAGTCCTCACGATTGATAGTATGTAATATCTCTTTAACATCTTTAGTGTCAATATCACTAGATCGCTGATTTTGCTGCTCAGTATTTAGGTCGCCGCGATTATTCATAGCATGTAAATTACAGATCAGTGGTGTATTGGAAAAATATAACTCTCAACCTAAAAGAATCTGAGCTCAAAGAGGTTGCAGATAAACTAATGGAGCTAGATATATTATCTGTAACGATATTAGATAAAAACATACCTGAAAGATCAAATTGGTTCGATGAAAATAAAACTCCAATTACACTTCATAGTGATACTCATAAAATAATACTTTTGGTTAATGAACAATATCCTACTAAAAAATTATTGGATGATATATCAAATCTTCTGGAATTAGACCACGTTCCAAAATATTCTGTTAAAAAGTTCAAAGATGAGGACTGGGCAGAATATACACAAGGTCAATTCAAAGAGATAATAATATCAGAAAAGATGAGGATAATACCTCCATGGCATCAGAATAATGATTTCAAAGGAGCAACCATTACGATCGATCCTGGAAGTGGATTTGGAATAGGATCTCATCCTACAACTAGATTATGCTTAAAATGGTTAGAAGAATATTTACCAAATAATGATTCATTTTTAGACTTTGGTACTGGTTCTGGAATATTGTCTATTGCAGCAATGTTGCTTGGTGCAAAAGAGGCCACTGGAATTGATATAGACAACCGTGCTATTAAAAATGCTAAACATAATAGTAAACTAAATGGCTTTGATATATCCTTCTATAATTCTCATTTAGAGATATCAAACCAATCCTATGATACTGTTTGTGCTAATATATTATCAAATATACTTATAGACATTTCTTCTGATCTTAAACATCTCACAAACAAAAGATTAATACTTTCAGGAATATTAAATGATCAGACTGATAAAGTTATAAGCGCCTATTCTGAATGGATCGATCTAAGGCTCCATTCCGAAGAAGAAGATTGGGTGCTATTAGAGGGTAAATTAAAGAGTTGAGAAATATCTCTTAGCCTCTTTCATAACCTTCGGAGCTAAAAGAAAACTACTAATCATCGTTGGTATTACCATTAGCGCATAAGCGCTATCTACAAAATTAACAGCAATATCTATAGAGGCAACTGAGGCTAGTATGATCATAAGGATATAGAACCAATTGTAAGCATTTTTCCAACGAGTGCCAAATAAATGTGAAGCGCATTTTTGACCATAATATGAATAACCAAACATTGTTGACAAAGCAAATGTTAATACAGCAATGGTCAAAAACAATTGACCTGGAATACCTAATTCTTTTTTAAATGCAACAGCGGTCATTGAAACACCATTAAGATCTTCAAGGTAAGCACCACTTATCATAATGATAATAGCTGTTATGGAACAAACCACTATGGTATCAATAAATGGTCCTAACATAGCGACCAGACCTTCTCTAACGGGCTCAGTGGTCTTAGCAGCTCCATGAGCCATCGTCTCAGTCCCTGTACCTGCTTCATTAGAGAACATCCCGCGACGAACTCCAATAATTATCAAGCTTCCTAAAGCACCACCAGAAACAGCATCTCCAGTGAAAGCATCATGAAAGATCATTGAAAATACTGCAGGGATATCACTGATATTGTTAAATAGGATCAATATTGCAGCAATAATATAAAGTCCAACCATAGTTGGAACCATGCGACTAGCTACTTTAGCAATACGTTGAATCCCTCCAAAAATAACGATTCCTACTAACGCTGCTACTGTAATTCCTGTGACCAGGTCACCGATCAATGGGTCACCCTGGAAATAATTCATTGGAGTATAAAAATAATCACGAATGATCTGGGATAATTGATTAGCTTGAAAAAATACAATACATCCTAATAATCCAGAGATACTAAACATTATTGCTAAAGGTCTATATGCTGGACCTAGACCTTCTTCAATGTAATACATAACACCACCTTGCACTTCACCTTGATCATCCTTTCCTCTATACATTAAGGCAAGGGTACACGTAAAAAATTTAGTGCTCATACCCAAAATAGCTGTGATCCACATCCAAAACACTGCTCCAGGACCACCAGTATGTATCGCAACTGCAACACCTGCAATATTACCCATACCGACAGTTCCAGCAAGAGCACTTGATAAAGCTTCAAAATGAGTGATCTGTCCTGGGTCATCATCTGAATCAAATTTCCCAAGCAGTATATCAATACCATGTTTAAAATACAGTATTGGGGTCAAACGACTGTAGGCAGCAAAAAATATACCACCGCCGAGTAGTAATATAACCAAGGGAGTGCCCCATAGCGCGCCTGCTAAGGCAGAAATAGCAGAATCAAGTGTTGTGTAAAAATCCATTCTATAACGTTATATTATTGAATCATTATTCTGAAATTCAGTTCCTAATCACATAGAATTTAATGTTAAATAAGCTAGACCAATATCTCATTCGCCAATTTTGCGTCATTTTAGGGATCTCTGTACTAGGATTTTTATCCATTTTTATAATTGTAGACCTTATTGAAAACCTAGACCGATTTATGGATAATAAAGTGCCTTCAAAAATAGTCTTGGAATATTATATATATACTCTTCCATATTTTATTAGTATTGGTTTACCAATGGCAGTGCTGATATCAACTGTTTTTAGTTTAGGAAATATGGTGAAGCGAAACGAATGGACTGCTATGAAAGCATCTGGTATCAGTATTTATAGAATCGCCCTTCCTCTAATAATATGTGGCACAATTCTTTCGGGATGTTCATTTGTACTTGATAATAAATTAGTTGCTTATGGCAATGAAAAACGATTTGAGATAGACAGAGATCATGTTAAACGTAAATCAAGACATAAATTAAAGAACACCCTAAAGGAAATTTTTCTTCAAAAGAATTCTTCAACTCATATCTCATTATCAAAATATTATATTAAAAAGGAAACGGGTCATGATCTAACAATAGTTGACCTAGGGCAATTGACTATACGAGAGAGAATTGATGCTAAGAAAATAAGCTGGAATCCGGACTCTGTGAAGTGGTCAATAAGTGATTATTCTATCAGGCAATTTGATCAAAACGGCTTAGAGACAAATGTTATTCTGGGTACTTCTGACACAATTATTGACCTTGGTTTTTCACCTAAAGAGATACATCAGCAGGCTCGGAAACCAGATGAATTGGATTATTACAGACTTACGGAACGAATAAGTAAATTGAAAGATAATGGCGTTGACACTAGAAAATGGGAAGTAACCCGGTATATCAAGGTTTCTTTCGCTTTTACTAACTTGATTGTGATATTATGCGGTATACCTCTTGTTGTTTTTAAAGAGAATAGTAGTCTTTCTTTCGGCGCAGGTTCTAGTGTATTTGTTATCTTTGGATACTATGCTTTTATTAAGTTTGGACAATCACTTGGTTTCAAAGGCGTAATTGCGCCTCTCTTTTCAGCGTGGATAGGTAACTTAGTATTTATAACGGCAGGAATCTTACTTTTTTGGAGAGCAAAAACGTAGAAAAGTAATATCAAGGTCTGGGTAGTGGACCCTCTTTATTTGGATCTTTTTCTTTACCAACAATTGTGATGCCAAAGGAAAAATTAAATCCTTTCATAGTGTGCAGCCACATACCATTTCTAAAGGCAAAGCCTAGGTCAAACATAACTGCACCTTTTTTGACTCCAAAACCCATACCTAATTCTTTTAGATCTCCACCACCCCAACCAAAGCCTATGCGCATTGGAACAGTTGGAATCCTGGTCCACTCCGCACCTATAGACCACTTCCATTGTTTTCTAGCATAAAATTTGTCCTGAAAACCCGCCACTAGATCTGAAGCAAATAAAAAATCGTCTTTCCTCTTTGAAAGACCTAGCCTGAATGTGGCAGGAACCCGTGTAATAAAATCTTTTGTTTTCTTTGGGACAAAGAATATTGTTTCATTGGTAAATAAAGAATCACCCCCCAACTTATCCGCTCGAATTGTGTCAATATTAAAAGTGTATAATATTGACTCATTCGCATCTAAAGTACTATCTCCCCATGTAAAAGGATAAAAACTAGATGTTAGAGGATTAATACTTGATGAACTTTTCTCTCCGCCTTGCTTCCAAGTAATAGTTCCAGAAAGATTTATAATAGAAGCACCGAACTGCCAGCCATTATGGGGTCTTGAGACAACGCCTATATCCAACCCAAATCCTGAGCCACCAACTCCTTGACGAATAATGTATCTTCCAGATCCATAAATACCCAGATCATCAGTGATGATATTAGAAGAAGATGAATCCTCATCAACTCCAAGATAAAATAAACCCTGCATGTATTTAGCTGTGACACCCCAAGACATTGACTTGAATGGAATACCAAAGGTAAAACCATACTCATTCATACCTAATATCTCGTAGTTGAATTCTATATCAAGATCAGATTTTTGTCCGTTACCATAAAAAACCAATTCTAGTAAGCCAATAGGAAGTCTATAATTTTGAAGGATTATATTATTGGCTGAGAAGGCCTTATTTCCCTTTGAAATATTGAGTAAGGGTATTGGCATATGAGTATCCATGAAAAAAGCCATCCCATCAGCATCCTCGAGCTCTCTGAAAAGAGCATTCTTCTCTTTAGTATTAAGCGTATCACCACTGTATTGAGCAATATTCTCTATAGAAAAGAAGTTTCCAAGAAGACCAAAATCAAGCTGAAACCCTTGCATCATATAGGGCCTGTTTTGTTGCAGACCAATCATACCAGGATTATACCCCACACTAAAGATACCATCTGCGATAGTTGTATAAGCCCCTGCCATAGCGACTACTCTAGGATCTCGCTTGGTCTGTGCCTGAATACAAAGAGAAAGAAAAAGTAGAATGAATGTGACTTTCTTCATTTATTATCCCAGCTGACACTTGGCTTAGTAAATAGGAAAGTATTACTCCTTGATGGATCTCTGATTTTGATATAGTGACCGTTAATATCACATGATTCACCATTTGATGCTACGATCTTTAGCCTCAGTGAATCAGTTTCAGATAATCCACTTCCTGAAAGATCCCAACTATAAGAGCCAGAGTTGTCTAGACCACCTTCTATCAAGGTCCAATTTTCTGTAAATACACAGTAACCTGGTTTATAAGTATTTGTATCACCGCCTGTTGAATAATAAAGATCTACTGATTCATTACTCTCTCCGTAAGAGGCCCATAATATATCATACGTATCATTTGTATAAAGCGTCTGTCCGCCATTTGGGTAAGTAATTATCAACTCATTTTTTGCAGAGCCGAATGCACCTGAACTACTTAACGTAAATGTGATGAATGAACTTATATCCAAATAATCCTCAACAGATAGGAAAACTCCTGTATTGCCAGTACCGGGCAAGTAAAACCTTGGCATGGTATAATGGCTACCATAATCAGTCAATAGAAATATTTGTGATGTATCGATCGTACTAGGGTATACCCCTGTACCAGGAATTGCTACCATACCTTCTGGATATCCAGATGAATCATTTTCGCCATAATATGACTCTGGATCCGGAAGTAAAAACTTGAATAGTGTATCTACATAAGAGAATATCGTATCTATTCCTGAGCCACTAGATTTTACTATATATGGTAAGCCATCAATGCACTGTGAGTGGTCTGTCATTATATCATAGATATAGATTCCACTGTTACTATCTGGTGAGATGTCACTGCAATTACGGACAATATATAGGCTATCTAAAAGAGAGTCTAGTATCCCTTGAGCTGCAAGAGTGTCTCTAAAAAAATTAAGTTGATCACGAGAAGTATCGGTTGGAAACTGTGGATAATTACTCATAAGTACTGATACTTCTGCACCAAATGGCAATGCATTTGTTATGGTTGAGACCAGACTTGTTTCTAAGAGACTATTTCGGATCTTATATCTGGTCTCATGTTCAAATTCTTCTATTTCTGTTGCAGTCCCACCCATGAAGGTCATTGGTTCTAATTGTAGGACAAATGGTATTGTGACCCGGAAACCTCCAGCAATTGCGGTGCCTGGGACAAGGGAACCCCTACCATCTATCTTGACCTCTGGGTTGATGATCATCTGTACGGGGTTAGATGCTAGAAGGTCAATAATCGATGAGCAAGTATCACAAGGAGCCTCGGTCTTTGTATAGGAAGGTAGACTATCATCAACAGATTCATATATGGTAATGGTCGTACCTAATTTATTCAGAGCGATCACGGTCATTGCCGTATCAGCAGGATTGTTTGTTAATGGAATACCTATAGTATCTACGTTGACTGGTACATAGGTAAGCTCTCCTAGCGAATTATAACCTTTGAACTCCATGAGCATCTGTATTGGCAATCCTATCTGATTCTTAAAAATAATCTCGATCATTGCTTCCGTAGGTATTGCGCCTGTGAACCCAGGAGGAAATTCTTGTTCTGTTGGGTCTGCAGGCATTTGCATATATATATTAGCTCCGATCTCAGAGAACATTAATTCATCTAAAACCATATTCATCGTAAACTCACCTAATGGAGATCCATCAAGCGGTATGGATGCTTTTTGCTCAGGTATAGCAATATCAAATACAAGGTCAAAACTTGAAAAAGCACTATCTGGCCATCCATCATTATCATTATCACCAACAACACTCTGCAGTGTATATCCTTTCATATCAAAGGTGTTATTATAGGGGCCATCCTCTTGTTTCAATACTGTATTTATTTTTACAGAGTCACCTCCTGGAGTAGGTGAAAAATTTTGGAAATCCATTAAGAAATTCATGTCGAAAGGAAGTGTATTCCTAAGATCAGAGATTATAAGTTTATTTTGATTAGATTCGTACCCTGGGTCACCTGTGGTGGCAAGTACATTCCTGTATATTTCCATTCTAGTTATACCTTGCTCTGACATATCCATTTCAGGTAGTTCCATAGAAGGCATCTCAATTCCATCTGACATAGAATAATTATTAGTGGTCACATCAATACTATCAATGCCTGCCATTTGAAAGGTAAGTTTAAAATCAACATATAAGGATCCAGGCGGTATTGTCACAATATCTGATGCAGGATCAAGTGACATATTTGTTGCAAGCTTTAAGTAACTGATAAGGCCTTTTCCAGAAAGGTCAGTAGTGTCAGCATAGGTCTGACCATTCGATATAGTAGGCATTTCACTATGGTCTGCGAGTGTATCAGTTAAAATTATGTTACTATTACCAGCAACCATTCTAGAATAAACATTCTGTATGTCTGTAGGAATATTATTATTTTTGAAAAAGGTCCTATATACACTATTAGATGGATGATGTCCAATGATCAATGTATCTATGCTAGCAATAATAGGCGGGTCTTCAGGTAGTGGAATGGATGAAAGTCCTAGGTCTATCGTTGTATCTAATGCTGATGATAGGATACCCATAACAGAATCAAATAGAGCAACTATAAATGTATTATAATTATTAGCGGTCATGTGCCTCACTGAGTCTGTAGGAAATGAAAATGGTCGTCCTATCGTGTCTCCTGTAGTACTATCTATAAAACAGATAAGACTATCAAAAGTAGTTGGTGGAAAAACCGTAGTGTCAGGTAATGTGACCAATGTACATAACTTAGCGGTATCCTGGTAGATAGATGCACCATAGAGAACCACATCAATTCTTTGATCGATAGTTATCCCAGGTAATTCAATATCCATGCTAATGCCCGGTATCTCACCTGATGATACTGCTTGACTCAGCCCTATGGGTACAGGTGCAAATTCAGGTAGTGCGGTTGCAGGCATTTCACCTTCTTGAATGATCTTAAATCCAAGGGAGTCATCAGTTAAAAATATACCTGAAGTAGAATCAGAGATGTCGGCCATTTGGTACCGCGTTTGTACCAATGGAATTTTGAGATCGAGGTACCAGGTCGGCATCTCGAACTTATCTGGAATATCGAAATCGCATGCTCCAGCAGTTATAATAAATATAACCAGGAAAGTGTGTACAATCCCTTTTTTCCAATAGGATAGGATATGTCTCGGGTTTACCTTCATGTTATGCCAATTGTATTGGACTTCCGCACTCAAATTTGTGGAATTATTCTGAGAGATACAAAAACAAAAAACCCCACGTAAGAATGTGGGGTAATTTGTTGTTTATATTGTATTTATATTAATATCTGTAATGATCTGGCTTATAAGGGCCATTTTTAGAGACCCCAATATAGTCTGCTTGCTCATCCGTTAACTCTGTCAATATAACCCCCAAATGATCTAAATGTAAGCGGGCTACTTCTTCATCTAATTCTTTTGGAAGCATATAAACTCCAATCTCAGGTGCTTCTTTTGCAAGTGCTATTTGCGCCATGACCTGGTTTGTAAATGAATTTGACATAACAAAGCTTGGATGTCCAGTTGCACAACCTAAATTGACCAGTCTACCTTCAGCCAGAAGAAAAACTTGGTTGCCATTAGGAAATGTATAGCGATCAACCTGCGGCTTTATTATCTCTCTATCAACTGAACTATCATCATTCAAAGCATTCACTTGAATCTCATTATCAAAATGACCAATATTGCAAACAATTGCCTGATCTCTCATGCCATACATATGATCTTTTGTGATAACATCCTTATTACCGGTGGTGGTAACAAAAATATGTCCATCCTTTAGAACTTCTTCAACTGTTGTTACTTCAAACCCTTCCATTGCTGCCTGTAATGCACAGATAGGATCGATCTCGGTTACGATAACCCTAGCACCATATCCCCTCATTGATTGTGCACACCCTCTACCAACATCTCCGTAACCACAAACTACCACTGTTTTACCTGCGACCATTACATCAAGCGCGCGTTTAAGACCATCTGCGAGTGATTCACGACAACCATAGACATTATCAAATTTAGATTTTGTCACGGAGTCATTTACATTATATGCTGGAAAAAGAAGATGTCCATCTTTTTCCATTTGTACTAGCCTATGAACACCTGTGGTGGTCTCTTCTGATACACCAATGATACTTTTTTGAACTTTATGCCAATGGTTCGGGTCTTTTGCCAATACTTCTCTTAAAAGATTTTCGATAATTCTTTCTTCTTCAACATTTGTTGTTATTTCTGGTACATCTCCATATTTAGAAAAATATTCTTCTAATTCGTATCCTTTATGGATCAGTAATGTTGCATCACCACCATCATCGACGATCAGATCTGGACCTGATCCATCCGGAAATGTTAGCGCTTGCAAAGTACACCACCAGTATTCCTCTAGAGTCTCTCCTTTCCATGCAAATACTGGCACACCAGTTTCAGCAATAACCGCGGCAGCGTGATCTTGAGTTGAAAATATGTTGCAACTTGCCCAACGTACATCTGCACCCAAATCAACTAGGGTTTCAATGAGAACAGCAGTCTCAACGGTCATATGGAGCGAACCAGTTAGTTTTTTCCCTGAAAGGGGTTTTTCAGGTCCATATTTATTCCTAGTGGACATAAGTCCAGGCATTTCTTTCTCTGCAATATCGAGTGCTTTTCTTCCATCCTCTGCTAATCCAATATCCTTTACCTTATATGGTAATAGTTCAACTAGAGGCTGAGTTAATGTTTCTGACATTTTATTCTCCTATAATTTTTTAAGCAGGGTTTCAACCATATCGGTTCTTTCCCAAGTAAATTGTTCTAATTCTCGTCCAAAATGACCATAAGCAGCAGTTTCTCTATAGCGAGGTTTTTTTAGGTCTAAATGAGCTACTATTTCTCCAGGTTTTACTGGGAATACATCACGAGCTAATTTTGTGAGAGTTTCATCATCCTTTTTACCAGTTCCTTGAGTTTTAACATAAAATGATGTTGGTTCTGCAACGCCTATGCCATATGATAATTGTACCTCGCAACGATCAGCCAGATCTGAAGCAACAATGTTCTTCGCAATATATCTTGCCATATATGTTGCACTACGATCTACCTTAGATGGATCTTTACCCGAAAAAGCACCTCCACCGTGTGGAGCATAACCTCCATATGTATCAACAATGATCTTACGGCCAGTAAGACCAGTATCTGCTTCTGGCCCTCCATAAACAAATCTACCGGTACCATTTACAATAAAGTTCTCATTATAATCATAACCATAGGAATCGAGCACTGGCCTGATCACATGCTCTACCACTTCTTTGTTAACAAATTCTAGTTCTTTGTTTTCAGATCCATATTCTCCGATCATATCATCATGTTGAGTTGCAATAACTGTTTTATCAATAGATACAGGTCTACCATCTTCATAGTTAACCGAAACCTGCGATTTACCGTCTGGTCTAAGCCAAGGTAAGGTACCATCTTTTCTTAACTGTGTTAATCTTTCAGTAAGCCTATGTGAAATTTGAATGGGGAGCGGCATTAACTCAGGAGTCTCCTTACATGCAAAACCAAACATAAGTCCTTGGTCTCCAGCACCTTGAGCAGAAATATCCTCAGAATCTACACCTTGAGCAATTTCAGGGCTTTGCTCATGTAATTTAGAAAGAACTTCAACATCGTCTGGGTCAATTCCACTATTGGTTTTATGATACCCTATTTCTTTTATTGTATCTTTGACAACTTTCTCAACATTTATGGTTGCAGTAGTTCTTATTTCTCCTGAAATGACGACCAACCCCTTTGTTGCTAAGGATTCACAGGCAACATGTGCCTCATTATCCTTTGATAATATATTATCCAAGATCGCATCTGAAAAGGCATCACACGCCTTATCTGGATGTCCTTCTGTAACAGATTCTGATGTGAATAAAAATCTACTCATTCTCTATCCTTTCTTTTTATCAAGTTATAATCTATAATATTGGCGGCGAATTTAATTACAATCACTATGAATAGTGTTGTGCTTTTATACAAAACTCTCTGTAAATACGAGCAAGCTCCTGCAGCATCTCTACTGATGATTGAAAATTATAAGACATGATATGTTCAACATTCAAACCCACAGGGACTCTTAGGTCATTTTCTTGAATATAATTTAAGATCTCATTTAAAACCTCAATTGACACATCAAGTGAACGCTCTGTCATAGAACCAGGCCTTGCCTGTAAATACTTTTCTGTATCATCTGGGATCTCTACACCTAACCATTTTAAGAATTCAACATTTTTTTGGGACGAAACAGGAGCAAAACTCAATAATATTCTTCTAGGAAAAGTATCAAGTTCATCACACCGCTGTTGATAATTATTGATCATTTTTATGATATTCTTTGAATCATAGAGGACTTGCGTAGTAAAGAACTCTGAACCGTTATCACTCTTTTTTATCAAGTTTTTCGATTCTGCTTTTCTGCTTGGAATTGCAATGCCACCACAGAAAATATTGCCACCATTTTGATTATACTTATCAGTAATTGCTTTAAGTGCCTCATTCACGGTGGGACCGGGGTAACTAACTTTGCTTGATTCACCACCTACTATGATCATATTCTCTATCTCGTATTTGGTATTTGTCTCCTCCAGCCACTTCATTTGCCTATCATACGGATCATGCACTACTACCCTATTTATAATTGCCTCGATACCAACTATATCTTGCAGTAGCATACCAAATTCTCTCGGTTCACCTCGCTTCTGGTTTACAACGGGCCGGTCTCCTCTTCCAACCTCATCATGAACCTCGGGTATATTGATAGCATCTATATGTGTTTGAGATAAAAGAGAACTTATGGTCTCTGCATAGGAATTTAGAGTCCCATCCTTCTCTCTTGGTGGAAGTATCTCATAGGCGACCACTGGCCTCTGTGGTTTTTTAATTTTATCTCGTATTCTCATGTTATCTTTTCATTTTTTAATACACTAAAATATTTTGCTTTTGGATGCGAAAAATACCAGCCGCATACTGATGCCGCAGGGTACATTGCTCTTGATTCCGTTAACTCAACCCCAATGTTATCACTTACACTCAACAATTTCCATATCTTATCTTTTTCTTTATGGTCTGGACATGCTGGATATCCAGGGGCAGGCCGAATCCCTATATATTTTTCTTTTAATAGATCATCAGTAGTCAGTACTTCATTTTTAGCATAACCCCAATGCTCTTTTCTAACTTTTTCATGTAACCATTCTGCAGCCGCTTCAGCAAACCGATCAGCTATAACTTTTACCATTATCGCATTATAATCATCATTATCTAATTCAAATTGTTCTACGAGAGATTCTAGACCATGTCCTGCGGTTACAGCGAACATGCCTAAAAAATCGTTACCATCAGCAGAAACATAATCAGATAAAGAGTAGTTTGGACCATTTCCTTTATCTAACATCTGCCTTGGAAATTCAAAGGCAATATCCTGGTCTAATATATGGACCTGCTCATTTTCAGTCCTTGCTGGAAAAAGACCAAATACTGCTTTTGCTTTCAATGAACTTGATTTGATAATGTTTTCCAATAAATCCAAAGCATCATTATATACTTTTGTTGCTTCTATTCCTTTTTCAGGGTCATCAAGAATAGATGGATAAATACCCTTAAACTCCCAAGCATGAAAAAATGGCGTCCAGTCTATATACTCTTTGAGAATTGCAATAGGGATTTCATCAACACAATGGACACCCATATTAATGGGTTTAAATGGATTATGGTCTAAGATGGGTTTTCTTTCTCTAGCTTGGTCTATAGATATCAGACGAACATCTTTTTTATTTTCATAAAAAGTATTTCGAATGGCTTCATATTCTTTTACACTAGTATCTATAAAATCTGGTTTATGCTCTTCATTCAATAATTTTGCAGCAACACCTACACAGCGACTTGCATCTGTCACATGAAATACATTTGAAGGATACATTTCTTCGATCTTTACAGCAGTATGTTTCTTGCTTGTAGTTGCCCCTCCAATCAATAATGGAATCTTAAAATCAAGACGTTTCATTTCTGATGCCACATGTACCATCTCATCCAAACTTGGAGTTATAAGACCGGATAATCCAATGATATCTGCATTTACTTCCTTTGCCTTAGATAAGATCTTATCACTATGCACCATAACACCAAGATCAATAATTGTATATCCATTACAACTCAACACGACACCAACAATATTTTTTCCAATATCGTGGACATCTCCTTTTACAGTTGCAAGTACAATTGTACCATTTGAGATGTCCTCTAATCCTTTTTCCTGTTTTTCCTTTTCAATAAATGGAATTAGGTATGCTACTGCCTTTTTCATTACTCTAGCAGATTTAACAACCTGTGGAAGGAACATTTTTCCAGCTCCAAAAAGATCTCCTACCTTATTCATACCATCCATCAAAGGCCCCTCTATCACTTCAATAGGTTTATCCAAAGATCTCCTTGCTATCTCCGTATCTTCTTCAATGTATTTATCTAAACCTTCTACCAAAGAGTATGCAAGACGCTTTTCAATTGAAAGATCTCTCCACTCTGAATCCTCTTTTTGTTCTTTCTTCACACCTCTATATTTTTCAGCCAGCTCAACTAATTTATCCGTCGCATTTTTACTCTTATCAAATAGCACATCTTCAATAGCATCTCTTAGTTCAGTATCAATATCATCATAAACCGTAAGTTGACCAGCATTCACAATACCCATGTCCATACCATTTTGAATTGCATGATATAAAAAGCATGAATGCATTGATTCTCTGACACTGTCATTACCTCTAAATGAAAAAGAGAGATTGCTAACACCGCCACTAACGTGCACCAATGGCATTAATTTTTTTATTTCTTTTGAAGCATCAATAAATGCTTTACCATATTGGTTATGTTCTTCTATGCCAGTGGCCACAGCAAAGATATTTGGGTCAAAAATAATATCCTCGTCTCTGATACCAGCTTCTTTCGTTAATATTTCATATGCCCTACTACATATCTCAACTTTTCTTTCAAATGTATCTGCTTGACCATCTTCATCAAACGCCATTACAACAACAGCAGCACCATATTGCCTTATTAATAGTGCTTGCCGAAGAAATTCATCTTTCCCCTCTTTTAAAGATATAGAATTGACAATTCCTTTACCTTGAATATTCTTAAGTCCAGCCTCTATAATATCCCACTTACTAGAATCGATCATGATAGGCACTCTGCTGATATTAGGCTCAGAGGCGATAAGCCTGAGATATCTAACCATGGCATTCTCGCTATCTAATAATCCTTCATCCATATTTATGTCAATAATCTGAGCACCATTATTGACCTGCTGGAGGGCAACCGATAAAGCCTCATCAAATTGATCTTCTTTGATCAGTCTTTTGAATCTTAGCGAGCCTGTTACGTTGGTCCTTTCTCCAATATTAACAAAATTTGTATCGGGACGAATGACCAATGGTTCTAGTCCACTTAATTTAGTGAATGAGTCAGTAATTGGAATTTGTCTGGGATTTTTACCATCAACAGCTATAGAAAATTCATGTATATGGTCTGGAGATGTTCCACAACAACCTCCTATGATATTTACTAGATTAGCATCACTGAATTCTTTTAAATAACTAGACATCTGTTCAGGCGTCTCATCATAACCACCAAATTCATTAGGAAGTCCAGCATTTGGATATACTAAAATATTAGTATCGGCTATCTTTGATAGAGAATCAACATAGGGTCTAATTTGTTCTGCGCCAAGAGCACAATTAAGGCCAACTGCAAGCAATTCAACATGTCGTATTGAATACCAAAATGCTTCCACTGTCTGCCCTGACAGTACCCTCCCACTCGCATCAGTGATAGTACCGGACACCATAATAGGTATACTATCCCCTCTTTTATTGAATAAAGACTGTATCGCAAATAGAGCAGCTTTACAATTCAATGTATCAAAAACAGTCTCTACAAGAAGAATATCTACCCCACCATCCATCAAACCTTTTGCTTGTTCTTCATAGGCAACTACTAATTCATCAAAATCAATATTTCGATATTCTGGGCTAGAAACGTCCGGACTCATAGATGCTGTTTTGTTGGTTGGTCCAATAGCCCCACATACAAATCTTGGTTTTTCTGGGTCTTTTTTGGTGAATCTTTTTGCAGCCTGCACAGCGATCTTTGCTGATGAATAGTTAAGCCTATATACAATATCTTCCATATTGTAATCTGCTTGCGATATAGATGTAGAGTTAAAAGTATTAGTTTCTATAAGATCTGCCCCTGCATCCAAGTATGCAGTATGTATATCATTAACGATATCTGGTCTTGTTAAACTTAGAATATCATTGTTACCTATTAGATCAGAATGATGGTCTTTGAATTCTTCACCCCTAAAGTCCGATTCTTTTAGATCGTATGACTGCACCATGGTCCCCATAGCACCATCTAAAACAAGTATTCTATGATTTAATATATCTTTTATTTTTTCCATAAAAAAAGCCGGCGCTAGGTCCGGCTATTATTTCTATTTACCTTTTTAGCACATTTTTTTTACGTCGCGGCAATATGGTGCAAAGCACGACTACAAATAAATTAACTTATAATTATTTTAGATTCAAATATTTTCTATTCGGGTATTTT
>CAJVZI010000013.1 GCA_913020665.1 uncultured bacterium
CACCAGAGGAATTCCATTCTCTCTGTTTGTACCTTTTTAAATCAATAAAAATATCTACTAAGGAATCAGAATCTGCAACTTTTGTAGGAATTAAGTTTGCCGTTGAGAAAATACCAATCTCTCTTAACTGCTTGGATGTTTTATCCATAATTGATTTGGAGTAGAGATCTCCAGCCTGGTATTTTAATTCTCTAAGGATTAAAGAGCTATCAATATTGCCTGTTCTTTCAAAAGCAGTACTCCTTAGATAATAGGTGTTTCCTTCATTTATACTAACATTAACAGAAACAGAGTCATCTACTATATCTTTAATTGAAATATCAAAATATAGTTTCCCTAATTCATGATATTCATTTTCTAATAAATATAAATTGTCATTTAAACCTACAGGGTCATATGGCTTATTTAACGATAATCCTAAAAGTTCTTTTATCCTTTCCTCACCTAATAGAGAATTTCCGTCTATATTAACTTTTGATAGATAGTACTGTTTACCTTCATTGATTGTAAATAAAATATTTACATATTTTTTATCAGAGATTTCTATTTCTGTGAATGAGTCATCTATCAATACATCAAGAAAACCCTTAGAATGATAATAATTTTTTAGGGTTAATGCATCTAATCGAAGTAAACGGTCATCAAACTCCGGTTTTCTAAAAAAGAAATTTGGAGGTCGTTGACGAACTATATATAGAACTTCATTCATTGAGACATTATCATTGCCTTCAAGCAGAATCTCTTTTATATACCTTTGTTCTGTTTCTGCATGCAAAATACCTAGGAGTATCCATAGGTAGAAAAGTACCTTTGTTATATATGACATAAATCAATAAGCATATCTATAGCGATATTTAAGATTCAAATTTCCTTCTTCATCATAAGCGCCAACTACAGAAAAATGACGGTTTAATTTATACTCAACGCCTATTTGTTTTTGATCATTATTAAGGGAAAAAGATCTTTTATAAGACAAATTTAAATATGCTCTTTCACTAAGCTTTGTTTTTACCGTCACTTCATAATCTTCATTTGCACCTTGGAGCAAGCCAGCTGCACCAGTGATATCTATATCATCTACATAGTTCATCATGCCAAGATTAGATTCTTTAAGATTTTTTTCTAATTGATTTTCTAATAATGTACCTAAAATTGAAACGGTTTGGTTCCCAAATCCTGTTGATGTCCATTCAGCATCTTCAATCCTCTTACCCCATGTCAATAATTCCAAAATGTCACTCTCTGAAAAACCACTACCAGACTCTAGAATAATATCAAGGTCATCAATACCACCCATTATTCGTAACTCAATTCTTTCATCATCAACCATCGTATTTGCGCTTACATCGATATAAGGATTAAAACCTTTGTTATCAAAGCTTACAAGGCCTTGCAGTTCATCAAAATAATCTGTAAATGAAATAACACTACCATCTTCAACGATGATCTGTCCACCAAAATCAACTTCTTGATTTCCTATTTGTCCTAAATTCAATTCACCAGTAACCTTTGCATTGATCTGAGAATTTTTAAAAAATGCAGAACCTAGTATTGGAATATTTAGATTGTAAGCCAAAATGGTTTCCTGACCATCCTGAATTGGTGTGCCAACATATTCAGTACTAAACTCATAAAATACATTTGCTTCCTGGGTTTCAATCGTACCATCAATTAAGACGGTGTCTCTACCAGCTATCGTTAGATCTAGATCGCTGATGCCTGAAATGTCTAAGAAAAGTAATTTATACGATGCGTTATTTGATTTTACTTTTAAATCATACCCTGGATGAAAAAATTTTGAAAAATCCATTGTACCATCAATATATGTATTCTGTCTTTCTTGCTTAGTACTATTGCCACTTGCATTGTGCAGTAGGGCCTCTAGTCTATTAATAATCAATTTATTATCTACCATTTTAGCATTACCATTAATCCGTGTAATTGGGTCACTAACCAACAATGTATATATGCTACCATCTTTTATATTTATGAAACCATTGCGTTTCATATCATTTGCTTGACCATTTAGTAATAATTTAATATCAATATCTCCATTAGTTGAATCCAAGTCTGCTAAATATGGAGAAAGGAAGGGTAATGAAGCCATTTTTGCATTCGCTTCAAAATTGATAGAGTCTTGATCGAAAAAATATCCAAATCTTGATGAATTAAGGTTAAGGTCAAAAGGTAGTGATCCAAACGCTGTAATAGATCCTTCTTTAGATATTGAACTAGCTGATACTACATCCAATTTACGGCCATTATAATTTCCCTGGCTTGATACATCCCCTAAGGATATTAAATCAAAAAGTGCATTTTCGATGTTAACATCATATGAAAATTTTGTTTTTTCTGGCGTTCCTTTTAAATCAAGTCTTCCAGTGGCAGTGCCACCTATTGTAAAAAATTTAGGAATGAATTGATGAATAAACTCTAAGGATAAGTTTGAAAAATTTGAATTAAGTGATATTAATGCATTCTTATTATTGCTTTTTTCAAAAGGAATAATTCCTGATGCTTGAATACCCATGGCGCCTTTGCGGGTCATTGTTATATCATCAAGGTGTAGCATTCCTTTTTTATAAAGGCATGATAATGTCATCTCATCAAATGGCTCATCCATATATTCACCTTTTTTCAAAGAGAGATCAGCATCGAGATCAATTTGCTTTCCATTTAAACTTACCCAAACTTCACCAAAAATTAGTCCAGATAATTTTAAACGCTCGTCTTCAAAAAATTGAGTTATTATTTCTGCATCAAAATTTGACATTTTAAACCTTCCCTCTGGACGATTACCGCCAGAAACTACTCCCTCCATCATGCCATCATTGATATGAAGTTCAAATGGATCAAAATGAAACATAGAGTCTTGAATAACAAAATGTAATGGCTTAGCATTTACGAGATAGTTATCTTGGTATGCAAATTGGACTCTATCGATCTGGTATTTATCAAATCCATCAAAGTATCCGGACGCTTGTAAGAAATCACTACCGGATTTGAAATGACAATTTTCTAAAATAATTGATCTATTATCTATAGATGCACTAACAGTGCCACTATCAAAACTTCTATGCTTCCATTGACCTTTGCCTGCCTTAATATCAATAAAGCCCGAAGGCATAGCATCATTCACTATTATTTGTGAGTTTAGCTCTAAGGATTCAAGAGAAAAATTACTAATAGTAACATTTTCGCATACCAATTCAGCAGATGTAGATGGAGAATAAGTATCTCCTGAAATCTTTAAGTTCCCAGTGGCTTTACCTGAAACAAAATCACCAGGCAAAAAACTATTCACAAGTTCAATATCAGCTCGTTCCAAATCTGTAAAAATATCAATGGTCTTTGAAGAAAAATCACTCTTACCTCTGATAGTTAAATAACTATCTCCGACCAATAACATTACGGGATCAATTGTTGATAATAAACTATCACTATAAGATAATTGACCATGGATAGAAATTTCACCTTGATTGAATAATTTATTTTCAATCATTTCAATGGTCATATCGATCTGGTCTAATGCTCCTTGATCAGTAAGACCTGCATCCATAATAAAAAGACCAGACATTTCAGTAGGTTTTTGATTTTTTAGCCATCTGCCTAAATCAAAATTATCTAAGTTCATATACCAGCTTATTCTTTCGTTTTCATTCCATAATCCATTTAGAGTTAACTTTGAATTCTCACCTTCAAGTTCAAGATCTTTTATAATCCATGTCTTTCCTCGTTTACTGAAATCAAAATGACCAATCATATTAAGACCTAGCTGGTTCTCAACTGATAATTCTCCATAAAAATTTTCAAGGTCTGATTCAAAATTAAAGTGACCTGTAAATGTAGAAAATTTTGTTTTTAGTGGCAATTTACTGAAAAGTTCTTCTGGAAAACTGAATTCTAGAGCTTCTATTGCCCCCTTTAGAATAGAGGTTTTTCTATTTAATGATAAATTCCCTAATACTGGCAATCCAAAAAGTTCGCCATTTATCTCTTTTAAAAAATATGAATAATCATCATAGCCTAATATCATTGTATTAAACTTGCATACCATATTAGAATTATTCTCTAATGATATCTTTACTAGGTCACAATTCAATAAAGGAGTTTCACCTCCGATAAGTTCTCCTCCAACCATAATATCAAAAATATATTTATTAGCTTTTATATTTGATTGTACTTTACCCTCAATAAAAAATGATCTTATATGAAATGGGATATTTAATCTCTCAAAACTTTGTTTTGAAGAATCTTTTGAATAATCATCATTTGCATAGTTTAAAGACAATCCTTCAACCGTTAATAGATCTAAGGATGTAAATCCAATGAGTGATGAGAGAATTCCAATATTTATTGAAGCTTTATCTATTCCTATTGAAGAACCATTAATATGACTTAGGTTAACATTACTAAGTATAGTAGTACCAAACAGATAACCAGAAGATTGTTCAACTTTAACACTCCATCCGCTTGTTCTAATTCTATTGTTTAATTCAGATTGAAGATATTCTCCCCAAACTGCTGTCCTCAAAATAAGAGTTAAAACAAAAATGAGAGCTGCAGGTGCGATCAGTATATATTTTTTACCCTTTTCCATCATAGAAACATTATAAAATAAACTCGTATATAGAAAGCTAGTTCCAAATATAAAAAAAGCACTCTTATAGAGTGCTTTTTTTCATGTAATGGGTCAAAAAAAAGAGATTAATCTACAACTTCAAAATCTGCATCCTCAATTTCACCTTCTTTTTTATCTTTTTTCTTTGGGTCTTGGTTTGGTTTTTCATCTGAGGTGCCAGCGTCTTGGGTTGTCGTCGAGTCATACAATTTTGAAGCTAATGCACTCCATGAAGCATTTAAAGCATCCATGGAAGATTTAATATCATCTATAGTACCGTTTTCTTTTGCTTTTTTTAATGCCTCGACCTTTTCATTCAAATCACCTTTCTCAGACTCTTCAAGCTTATCTGCATGTTCATTGATATTTTTCTCAGTTTCATATATTAAATGTTCAGACTGATTTACCAAATCAATTTTCTCTCTTTTCTCTTTATCCTGAGATTCATGCTTCTTTGCGTCATTGACCATCTTATCTATTTCAGAGTCACTTAAACCACTAGAAGCTTCAATCCTTATACTCTGTTCTTTACCTGTTGCTTTATCTTTTGCATTTACATTAAGTATACCATTGGCATCTATATCAAAAGAGACTTCAATCTGAGGTACCCCGCGAGGAGAGGGAGGTATATCTGCTAGATGGAATCTACCAATTGTTTTATTATCTGATGCCATCTGTCTTTCACCTTGAAGGACATGAATCTCAACTGTGGTTTGGTTGTCAGCTGCAGTACTAAATACCTGGGATTTTTTCGTTGGGATGGTAGTATTCCTCTCTATCAAAGTTGTAGATACACTACCAAGTGTTTCTATACCAAGTGATAGGGGCGTAACATCGAGAAGAAGTATATCATCTACATCACCAGATAATACACCCCCTTGAATTGCTGCACCAAGGGCTACTACTTCATCAGGGTTAACACTTTTATTTGGTTCCTTACCAAATATCTCTTTTACTTTTTCTTGAATTTTTGGAATACGTGTTGAGCCACCCACTAAGATAACTTCATCAATTTCTGACTTAGCTACTCCTGCATCTTCAATAGCTTGGACACATGGCTGTATTGTCCTTTCAATTAGATCACTCACTAATTCCTCAAATTTAGCTTGTGAAAGAGTAAGATTGAGATGCTTAGGGCCTGAAGCATCTGCTGTTACAAAAGGTAGATTAATATCTGTCTGTTTGGATGAAGATAATTCTTTTTTTGCTGTTTCTGCTGCTTCTTTCAAACGCTGCAGCGCCATTGGGTCACTTCTAAGATCAATACCGTCTGATTTTTCAAATTCATTGGCAATCCAATCAATAACTTTTTGATCAAAATCATCTCCTCCAAGATGCCCATCTCCGTTTGATGATTTTACTTCAAATACACCATCACCCAGTTCTAATATTGATACATCAAATGTCCCACCACCCAAATCAAAGACAGCTATTTTTTCATCTTTTTTCTTATCAAGGCCATAAGCTAAAGATGCTGCAGTTGGTTCATTAATAATACGCTTTACATTTAAACCAGCTATCTTTCCTGCATCTTTTGTAGCTTGCCTTTGAGAATCATTGAAATATGCAGGAACCGTTATAACTGCATCCGTAACTTTTGTACCAAGATATTCCTCAGCCTGTTGTTTCAATTTTTGTAGAACCATAGCAGAGATTTCAGGCGGTGTATATTCTTTATCTCCTGCTTTAACTACACAAGCTCCACTAGAATTTTTTTCGACTTTATAGGGTACTTCTGAGATCTCTGTAGCTACCTCATCAAACATCCTACCTACGAAACGTTTTATTGAAAAAATTGTATTCTCAGGGTTAGTAACAGCCTGTCGCTTTGCTGCTTGGCCTACTAGGCGTTCACCATCTTTTGCAAATCCAACAACGGATGGTGTTGTTCTGCCGCCTTCTGGGCTAGTGATTACAGTAGGCTCTCCGCCTTCCAATACTGCTACACATGAATTAGTAGTTCCAAGGTCAATTCCAATAATTTTACTCATCTGATCTCCAAAAAATCAATTATTATAAAAATTCAAAACTACTACGGCAAGGAATATACCATAGACAATAGTAAGCTATTATGGCAGATATCTATATCTAATAAATCAATATGGCAGATAAGTAAATAATGCCTTTATAAAAAATTTATATTATTTTAACGGTAATTTAGAAGATTTTGGAGATTTTTTGGTTTTAAAATCAAAAATCAATTTATCTTTTACTGACTTAACAGTTATAGTAGTACCTTTTGAATATACTTTTTTTAGAAGCAACTCAGATATAGGATCTTCAAGAGATCTTTGAATTTCGCGACGGAGCATTCTTACACCATATTTCGAATCATATCCTCTTCTTACTAAGTATTTTTTGGCTGATTTATTTAATTTCATCTTTAAGCCAATTTTTGAAAGATTATCAATAAGGTCTGAAATTTGAAGATCAATTATTTCGTAAACATCATTCTCACTAAGCTGATGGAAAACGATTGATTCATCAATTCTATTTACTAGTTCGGGAGAAAATAATTTCTGGACAGATTCCATAATTATTTCTTTCATTTTAAGATACTCTTCTTTGTCCTTTTGTGCACCAAACCCAAATCCATTATTTTTTAATTCTTTAGTACCTATATTAGAAGTCATAATTACAATTGCATTTCTAAAATCTATTTTTCTACCGAGTCCATCTGTTAAAACACCTTCATCAAATACTTGCAAAAGTATATTGAAAATATCTTGATGCCCTTTTTCAATTTCATCTAATAAAACCACTGAATAGGGATTTCTCCTTACCTTCTCTGTTAATTCACCACCTTCTTCGTATCCTACATAACCCGGAGGCGCTCCTATTAATCTTGATATAGAAAAACGCTCTGTAAACTCTGACATGTCAACTTTAACTAGTGCGTTTTTATGAGGAAATAGATATTTCGCTAAACATTTTGCTAATTCAGTTTTACCAACCCCTGTTGGTCCAAGAAAAAGAAAAACACCTATGGGTCTATCAGGATTTTTTAAACCAGTACGTGAACGTCTAATTGCATTTGATATACTATTGATTGCTTCATTTTGCCCAACAATATAATTACTTAGTTCTTTGTTGAGATGTAATAAACGTTGGCTTTCTGATTCCGCTACTTTTGAAAGCGGAATCCCAGTCATAAGGGACACGACATCTGCAATAGTTTCAGAGTCTATATTTACCGAATGTTTACCTTCTTTTTCTTGCCATTTTTTTTGAGCATTGGATAGTTTTTTTAACAAATGTCTTTCCCTATCTCTTAATTTTGCGGCTTCTTCAAATAATTGTTCAGATACTTTAATTTCTTTTTCTTCTCTAATATTTTGAACCTGGTGCTCTAAATTTAGAATGTTCCTTGGTACTTCTAAATTATACATATGAGCCCTAGCTCCTGCTTCATCCATTATGTCAATTGCTTTATCTGGCAGAAATTTATCTGATATATATCTTTCAGATAGATTAACACATGCATTTATTGCATTATCGGTATATTTTACTTTATGATGTTCTTGATATTTTTCTTTTAATCCATGAAGAATATCAATGGATTCATCGATTGAAGGTGAATCAACATTAATTTTCTGAAATCTACGGTCAAGCGCACCATCTTTTTCAATATACTTTCTATATTCATCCAACGTTGTGGCACCAATACAATGAATATCTCCCCTAGCTAAAGATGGTTTAAACATATTTGAGGCATCAAGAGAGCCTGAAGCTCCACCAGCTCCTACAATTGTATGTAGCTCATCAATGAAAATAATTATATTATCGCTCATTTCTAATTCCATCATTACGCTTTTAAGACGCTCTTCAAACTGGCCTCTATATTTTGTCCCAGCTACAATGGCTGCAATATCAAGAGATAAGATTCTTTGATTATGTAGTATTCTAGGCACTGTTTTTCGATTTATCCTCTGTGCTAATCCTTCAATTATTGCAGTTTTACCAACACCTGGCTCTCCAATTAAAACTGGATTATTCTTTTTTCTTCGGGTTAATATTTGGGCAACTCTTTCAATCTCATTTTCACGACCTATAACGGGATCTAACTTTCCTTTTTTTGCCATTTGGGTTATATCCCTAGAAAAATGATCCAAAGTTGGTGTTTTACTTTTACCAGATATTTCTGATGTGAGTTCGGGATCTATATCGGATTGATCATTATTACCAGACTCAATTAAATCACCAACAGTATCATAATCTAATGAAAATGTTTTTAAAATATCGCAAGCTATGCCCTCGGGCTCTTTTAGTAGAGCAAGCAATATATGCTCATCATCTGCAATATTTTCACCACGATTAGATGCCTCAATGAAAGAATTTCTTAATATACGTTCTGCTCTCCGCGTAAGGGGTAAATGGCCTAAAGTCATAGTTCCACCAGAAGATTTTATCATATCCTCTATCATTGCAACCATTTCAACTATATTAATATCAAATACATCTAATACTTTTCTTGATAGACCAGAATCTTCTTTTAACATGCCCAACAATAAATGTTCAGACCCTACATAGCTATGCCCAAGTCGAATTGCTTCCTCTTTTGATTGTTTAATAATACGTTGAACTCGTTTTGAAAAATTTTCTTTCATTTAGATTTTATTTTATAATATTAATGATCCATTCTCAAGTTTATATTGCTTATCTCCAATTGATGCTACGTCAGGATCATGTGTAGTTAAAACAATTGACTGACTAAAATCTCTATTAATTTGGCCCAATAGGTCAATAAGTTTTAAAGAATTTTTTTTGTCAAGATTGCCTGTTGGTTCATCTGCAAACAAAACACATGGTTTATTAATTATAGCTCGTATTGTTGCAACTCTAGACCTTTCTCCTCCTGATAATTGACTTGGCAAATGGTGGACCCTATCAATCAACCCAAGAGTTTGAAATAATTCAATTGCTTTAGTTTCATAATTATAATCACCTTTTATCCATGTAGGAACCATAACATTTTCTAATGCCGTAAGCTCAGGAAGAAGATGATGAAATTGAAAAATAAAACCAAGATCCTTATTCCTTAATGAAGAAATGTCATTATCATTTAAATTATCTATGTTTACTCCGTTTATCTCTAATACCCCAGAATCAGGTTTATCCAATGTCCCTAGAATATTTAATGCTGTAGATTTTCCAGAACCAGACTGACCCATTATTGTTATTATCTCCCCTTCCATAACAGGAAGTGAAAATTTATCTAATACATTTAGCCTATTAGCGCCATTGGTATATGATTTATAGATATCAATTGCATTAAGTACTATTTTACCCATTGAATCGACTCATTGATCTGTATTTTTATTAATTTTCTTCCTGATGATAAAGATGCAATTAGAATAAAAAGAAGGGAAACACCCAAAATTATTAGAATATCTGACATATAGATCACCATTGGAAGTGAATCAATAAAATATACGTTTGAAGGTAATGGAATCAGGTTAAAATGGTTCTGTATTAAGATTAATAAAATGCCTATCAAAAAACCAAATAAGAGGCCTATGCCAGCTCGCTTTAAACCTAATAATATAATTATTCTATAAATTGATTTAATAGGTGCGCCCATTGCCCTAATAACACCCACTTCTTTCATTTTTTGAATTGATATTAGAGTTAAGTTTGCAGCTAGGTTGAATGCAGCAACTAAAAAGATCAAACATAAAACCACCATTGTTCCCAGTCGTTCCATTTTCATTGCATTAACTAAAGACTTATTTTGCTCATCCCAAGTAAATATAGAATATTCAGGACCTAACTTATTTTCTAATTCAGTTTTAACAATATCTCCATTTTCATTCTCAGTTCTTATATCAAATCCATCAAATTCTAATTTTCTTTTAAAAATATTTTGACCATCTTTTAAAGGAATAAACACCAAGCGTTCATCATAATCAAGAATCTTAGTTGAAAAAATACCGCTGATCTCCAATTTCTTTTTAGATGGTAAAGAAAAACCCACAGCTTGATCGATAGGGCTGTAAACATATAATATATCACCAACATCTTTTCCTAACCTATAGGCTAAATCTTTACCGATAACAATCTGTCCTAATTTGGGTATATTTCCTTGAATATTTATATCATAGAAATTTGCCATTTTTGTTTCATCAATTGCCTTAATTAATGCTACCCTTTTTAAATCATTAACCTCTATAATGCCCTTTCTTTCCATAAACGGCATAATGCCTTTAACACCTTTAGTATCAAATAAATCTTTCTCATTAGTAGTACCTACAATACGTATATCACCCTCAATACCTTTTAATTTCTCATGTACAAGAGTTTCAAAACCATTCATAACAGATATTGATACCAACATGGCAAAACATCCCACACCCATGCCAATCATGGATAAAATACCTAGGTATTTCCCTTGGTAATTAGAGGATTGATAAAATCGATCAGATATGAATCTTTCCCAATTCACTCATACCTCAAAGACACTGCAGGTTTAATTCGTGCTATACCACTTACTGGAATCCATGAAGCAATTATTGAAAAGATAAAAACCAGACTTAGTATTGCCGCAAATACAAAAATATCAAATGAAAATGGTACCTGATCCATAAAGTAAATATCAGACGGTATTTTTAAGATCCCATAGTTCAATTGTAAAAATATTATAATAGTTGATAAAAATCCTCCAAACAGTCCACCCAACAATCCTATGAAAACACCCTGAAACAAAAAGATTTGCATTAACTGAGACCTTTTTATGCCTTGCGCAATTAGGATACCTATTTGACTTGATTTTTCTATTATGATCATAGCAAGAGATGCAATTAGATTAACTAGACCAACTAGAGCGATCAAACCAAACATAAAATAAGCAGGCCATCGTTGAAGCGATATCCATTCAAAAAGCAGATCATGTCTTTCCTTCCAAGTTTCAATATGAAAGGGATAATTTATATTATCAACTATTTCAGGTGTGACCTGACTATTTAAAATAAATCCTGATACGTGGTCTTTTTGTAAATCAAATAGCCATCTTGCATCATGTAGATTTACATATGCCAGAGTTTTATCATATTCTTGGAGACCTGAATAAAATATGTCCCCTACAATTAAAGATTTTATCCTTGGAATATGAAAAGGTGATTCCGCCTTAGAAAAAGATTGTAGAAATAACGTGTCACCTATATTGATATGTAAAGACCTTGCAAGACTATTCCCTAATATAATATTGCCTTTATCAACCTGGTCATTGTCATTATTTGAAATCGATTCAGGTAGAATATTTACCCCTTCAATCAATACTCCTTCTGCATAATTACTGTACCGTACCATACTTACACCTCGTATAAATGGTTCGATTAGAATGTCTGGTCTCTTGAGTAAAAAGTTAATTGGCTTTTGAGCATTATTAATAGGTTTACCAATTATATGGCTTATCCTTGCTTGGCCTTCAAATGATGATAATTTCTCAGAAATAATCTGCTGAAATCCTTGAATGATGCTTGCTGTTAGCATTAATGCAGTGACTCCAATTGAAAGGCCACCTATCGCTAGCCAACTTGCATAAGAAGAAAAACTACCCGATCTGTGAGAGAATAAAAAACGTAATGCCAACCGAAGGCTTAGGAAAACTTTCAAGGACTTTCAGATCGCAATGTTGGGAATAGAATCACATCTTTTATCCATCTATTACTTGTAAGTAACATTGTTAGCCGGTCAATACCAATTCCAACCCCGCCTGTTGGAGGCATTCCGCATTCCATAGCTTGAATAAAATTTTCATCAACTGGTTGTGCTTCATCATCACCACGATCTCTTAATATTGCTTGAGCTTCTAGCCTTTCTCTTTGGTCAATAGGATCATTTAATTCTGAAAAAGAGTTGGCAAACTCTGCTCCACCAATAAATAATTCAAAACGTTCGACTAAATTAGGGTCACCATCCCTATGCGCCTTAGCTAGCGGAGATATTGCTTTAGGATAATCAATTACAAATGTTGGTTGAATTAGTTTTGGTTCTACTAACTGGCTCATTAATTCATCAAGAATTTGACCCAGATTAGAATTGTCATCAATATCAATGTCTTTTTCAGAACATATTTTTTTAAGTTGTTCTTGGTCTAGTTCTGATATATCGTGGCCTGTCGCCTCATTAAGTAGCTCTATAAAAGGTTTTCTAATAAACTTTTTGGATAGATCAATATCCATACCACCCCAATTAATGCTCAATGCATTTATTTTTTTTGCAGATCTTCTGATAAGATCTTCTACTAATTCCATGCAATCCTCATAATCAGCATATGCCCAATAAAATTCTAGCATGGTGAATTCAGGGTTATGATTTCGATCCATCCCTTCATTTCGAAAATCTTTTGCTATTTCATATACTCTATCAAAACCACCTATAATCAGTCTTTTTAAATAAAGTTCATCTGCTATTCTTAGATAAAGGGTTTGATCCAATGAATTGTGATGAGTAGTAAAAGGGCGTGCATTAGCACCACCATACAATGGTTGCAAAACCGGTGTTTCTACTTCAAGAAAACCTTTCGCATCTAAAAATTCTCTGATCGATCTAATTATAGATGCCCTCTTAATAAATGTTTCCTTTACCTCGGGATTAAGTATTAAATCTAGGTGTCGGTTTCTATAGCGTTGCTCCTTATCTGAAAAGGAATCAAACACTTGACCATCTTTTTCTTTTACTACAGGTAATGGGCGGATACTTTTTGCTAAAATAGTGATGGTTGAAGTATGAACAGATATCTCTCCTGTCTTTGTAGTAAATACTAATCCTTCAACTCCTACGTAATCACCAATATCTAATAACTTAAAATATGAATAAGATTCATCACCAACATCATCTCTTCGAATAAAAAATTGGATTTTCCCTTCACAATCCATTATTTGCGCAAAAGATGCTTTACCCATCTTTCTGATGGCCATGATTCGACCAGCAATTTTAACTGATTGCCCTTCTAATTCATCATAATTTGATTTGATGCTCTCACTAGAGTGTGATGGATTGAATTTTACAGGATATGGGTCAACGCCAGCTTTTCTTAGTGTATCCAATTTTTCTAAACGAAATGCCATTATTTGTTTTAAGCTTTTATGTTGATCTGACATGATTAGTCCTTTACAGTGTTTCCTTTATTATTAATCATGCTCAATAAATAAGCACGAATAAATTGGTTCAAGTTACCATCCATAACGGCTTGGATATTGCCATTCTCTTCCTTAGTACGATGGTCCTTTACCATCTGGTAAGGATGAAAAATATAAGATCGAATTTGGCTACCCCACCCAATATCCATTTTTTGATCTTCCAAATCTTTATTTTTTTCTTTCTCTTTTTCAATTTCTAATTGATATAAACGTGATTTTAAAATTTTCATTGCCTGATTTTTATTCTTGTGTTGAGAACGTTGATTCTGGCACTGTGCAACAATGCCTGTTGGGATATGAGTAATGCGTACTGCAGAATCAGTTTTATTTACATGCTGACCTCCTGCGCCACTTGCTCTATAAGTATCTATTCTTAGTTCAGATTGATTGATATCAATCTCTATATTATCCTCCACTGCAGGATAAACAAAAACAGATGCAAAACTGGTATGCCTTCTACTATTTGAGTCAAATGGAGAAATTCTAACCATTCTGTGGACACCTGCTTCACCTTTTAATAAACCAAAAACATAGTCACCTTTTAACTCAAAAGTAACATCTTTAATACCAGCTTCATCGCCAGTTTGAAAATCAATAATATCTAGTTTACATTCTTCTTTCTCTGCCCATCTTGTATACATGCGGTATAACATTTGTGCCCAATCTTGGCTTTCTGTACCACCTGCACCAGGATGTATTGAAACAATTGCATTTTGGATATCTTCTGGCTTACTTAGAGTTAATTTCAACTCTACTTCATCAACAATGTTTTTATAAGCATATAATTCAGTTTCAATTTCATTTAAATCTGTTTCTCCAGCATCTGCAAATTCGAATAAAATTTCCATGTCATCATGCCGCCGTTCAAGATCGGTCCAAAGTGCAATCTCTTTTTCAATAAGAGATATCTGTTTTAAAATATTAGTAGCATCTTCATTATCATTCCAGAAATCTGGCTTAGATGAATCTTTCCTTAATTTTTCTAGATGAATCGAACGATTTTCTAAGTCAAAGATGCCTCCGCATTTCTAAATCTTTTTTCTTAGCTAGGTTAAAATGTTCTTTTAGTTCGCTTAACTCCATTTAAAAATTTACAATAGTGTTTGAAAAGGATTAAGAATAATCCTATGCTGGTCAGTCACCTGAAGAAATAAATAAACGTTCATTCAAATAACGACGAAGTTTCATTTCATCCATATCCATATTAGTAAATCTTCCATTTTCAGCGGTGATAATTGTACCTCGTTCTTCAGAAATAACGACTACTATAGCGTCAGACTCCTCTGTTATTCCTAATGCAGCGCGGTGCCTTGTACCCATTTCAGGCAGAATCATTTGGCTTTCTGTTAGAGGTAAAATACAACCTGCAGCTTCAAGAAGAGTGTTTTGCATAATAACTGCTCCATCATGCATTGGTGATTCTGGATTGAATACTGACATTAATAAAGGAGCTGAGACCTCAGCTTTTAATTGTATACCTGCTTCCTTATATGAACGTAAACCTGTTTCTCTTTGTATTACTATCAATGCACCCCATTTTTTTTCTGATAGTTGAAGTGATGCATCAACTATCGCCTCTAACGATCTCGAAGTCCCCATTCTAAAGATTCGTTGAAAAAACCGAGTTTGACCAATATAAATCAATAGGCGACGAATTTCAGGTTGGAAAAGTATGACGAATGCAACTACCCATACAGTTTGAAATTGATTGACCAGCCAAGACATTGCACTCAAACCAAATGAATTAAATATAAATGATGAAATAAGTAATATCACAAGACCTATTAACATTTGACCTGCTCGTGTATCTTTAAAATATTGATAGACCTTATAGAATACCCAGGTAACAAGGATAATATCAATTAAATCAATCAGCGTAACAGTTAAAAACCCTAGCTTGAAAAGTGTCATGCTGCAGTCCTAATCTTTTCAACTATTGTTACTACCCTTTTTATTTCTTTCACATCGTGGACGCGAACAATCCTAGCTCCATTCATAACTCCCACTGCCACAGCGGCAGCTGTACCTTCTAACCTATCATCAACTGGTAGATTAAGGGTTGTTCCTATAAATGATTTTCTGCTTGGTCCAATCATAACAGGGAATCCTAATTTGCAAAATTCATTCAATTGATTGATCAATTGGAAATTGTCGCCAACTGTTTTACCAAAACCAATCCCAGGATCTAAAATAATCTGTTTTTTTTTAATCCCTGCATCTGTAGCAAGTTTAATCTTGCTCTTAAAAAAAGAAGATATATCTATTATAAGGTCATCGTAAACTGGTTTATTCTGCATATTTGACGGGTCTCCTTGCATATGCATAATAATCACAGGGACTTTTGATTCTCGAACAACATCAATCATTTTATTATCAAAGGAAAATCCGCTAATATCATTGATTATGTTAGCACCAGATTGTATTGCCTTTTGGGCAACCATGGACTTTGTTGTATCAATTGATATAATAATTTCTGGAGATAACTCTCTAATCTGTTTGACTACTGGTATTATTCTTTGAATTTCCTCTTCTTCAGAAATCTTCTTAGCACCTGGCCTAGTCGATTCACCACCTATATCTATAATATCTATACCATATTCAATCAACTGAAGAGCATGTCTAACTGCTTCATCAGTATTATAAAATAGACCTCCATCGCTAAATGAATCAGGAGTAACATTTAAAATTCCCATAACTAGTGTCTCTCGATTAGGATCTTGACACCAGTCATAAAATGATTTTACAATTAAAGCTTGATCCAACTCAGGGTTTAGCTCCAAGTTTTTTTCTTGTGGTAGGTGTTTTAGGATTTACATCCTTATTATTCAATGGTTTTTTACCATTTGATGAGTTGTGATTTGACCCATTTTTTGTATTTCTTTTACGCTGATACCTACGCCTGGGTCTTTTTTGATTTTTAGATACTGAGGTTCCATTAAGCGGCCTTGTCAGTTTTTCACCCTTTAAAATCTTATCTAAGTCTTTTGAATCAATGGTTTCATATTTCAATAATTCTTTCGCCATTCGGTGCAATATTTCAATATCCTTGCGAAGAATTTCATCTGCTAATCTTTGGGAATCCCTGACAATTCGAGATATTTCTTCATCAATCATCCTAGCTGTAACTTCGCTATAATCTCGGCTAGATTGAATCTCGCGCCCTAAAAATACTTCCTCATTTTTTTTACCAAATGTCATCGGACCCAATAAATCACTCATTCCCCATTCCGTTACCATCTTTCTTGCTATTTGTGTTGCCTGTTCGATGTCATTACCTGCTCCAGTAGTCATTTGGTCAAAAATAAGCATCTCAGCACTTCTTCCTCCCATTAATATTGCTAATCGACCTTCTACATAATTCCTAGTATACCCGTGTTTTTCATCCATTGGAAGTTGCATTGTTACACCTAGAGCACGACCACGAGGAATGATTGTAATTTTATGAACAGGGTCAGCGCCTTTAGTCTTTATTGCTACCAAAGCATGTCCTGCTTCATGATAAGCAGTGACCTCTTTCTCCTCATCTGAAAGAATCATACTTTTTCTTTGAACACCCATCATAACTTTATCTTTTGCTTCTTCAAAATCATCCATATCTATGGATTTTTTTCGTTTTCTTGCTGCAAGTAAAGCAGCTTCATTTACAATATTTGCAATATCAGCTCCTACCATTCCAGGAGTGCCCTTTGCTATTGATTCTAAATCTACTTTTCTATGATTAATTACAACTTTTTTTGTATGAACTTTTAATATTCCAAGTCTTCCTTTAATATCTGGAATATCCACAACAATCTGCCTGTCAAATCTACCCGGCCTTAATAAAGCAGGGTCAAGAACATCAGGACGGTTGGTAGCTGCTATAACTATGACATTCTGCGTATTATCAAATCCATCCATTTCAACCAAGAGAGCATTTAATGTTTGTTCTCTTTCATCATGCCCACCGCCTATTCCTGCTCCTCTTTGGCGACCTACAGCATCCATTTCATCAATGAAAACTATACAGGGTGAACTTTTCTTTGCTTGATCAAACAAATCTCTTACACGAGAGGCTCCAACGCCAACAAACATTTCAACAAAATCAGCACCACTTAAACTATAAAACGGAACGGCAGCTTCTCCAGCTATGGCTCTAGCAAGAAGTGTTTTTCCTGTACCAGGAGGTCCTACCAACAAGGCACCTTTTGGTACAGTAGCACCTAATTTCTGGAACCTCTTAGGATTTTTTAAAAAATCAATCACTTCTTTTAATTCTTCTTTCGCCTCTTCACAACCTGCAACATCTTTAAAAGTAACTCTAGGCTGGTCTGATGTCCACAAAGCTGCTCTACTCTTTCCAAACTTAAAAATACCACCTACTCCACCAGCTCCACCTTGCATTCGCCTTATCATAAAAAACCAAAATCCCAGAAGCAATATCCATGGAAGCATATTTAAGAGATATCCTGTCCAGTCGATTGTTTTTTCTTTGAACGTATACTCTAAACCAGCAGTATCCCATTCATTAGTATTCTCACGATCCACAAAGGGTAATGTTAGTTTGAAATGTGTTATGTCATTTAATTGCGTACCTAAAGGGGAGCTAATTGACTGAGGGGTTTTAAACTCTCCATGAAATACATCTCCCATAATGACAGCTTTATGTATATCTCCATTTTCCAGATATTTTCTATATTCTGTATACTCAATCTCAATCTCTTTTTTCCCAGCATCTGTTAATAGTCCTGAAATATAAACTGCACTAAAAATAATAATCAGCCATATAAAACTGGTTTTACTTGCTCTTCTCCAGTCAAAATTGTCGTGTTGATTATTCTGTTTGTTTTTATCTGCTTTATTACTTTGGTTTTTATTATTTGCCATATTTTTCTTCATTCTGATAAATCATTTTTTATCATATATAAGCCATTTAAATGTCTCATTTTTTGTTCATAATCTAACCCATATCCTACAACAAATTCCTGAGGAATTTCAAACCCAATATAATCTATTTTAAAATCAATTTTTGCTACACTAGGTTTATACAACAAAGTTGCGATTGCAATTGATTTTGGTGATGAACCAAATAATCTTTCACGTAGAAACTTTATCGTAAGGCCAGTATCTATAATATCTTCAACTAAAATTATATTTCTATCTTTTACATCAGCTGATATATCCTTTAAAAGCTGGATTGTTCCAGATGATTTTTTTCCAGAATAACTACGGACTTTTATGAAATCCATTTCACAATCTATCGATAAGGATCTCATGAGGTCAGCCATAAAAATAAAACTACCATTTAATACGCCAATAAAAATAGGCTCTTTTTTTTCATATTCTTCAGATATTTCCGAACCTAACTCTTCTACTCTATTCTTAATATCAGATGATGAGTAAAGACTAATTAAATTATCATCCATTTTTTTCATGAATGCAAGTAATCCCAAGTCAACGTAGCAGTCTCAGATGTTTGATCTGTTAGTCTTATGTAATTAGAAATTCTTTTGCCGCAGACCCAAACAATCTTCCCGTCAGCAGTCAAAACACTCTGTGATTCTTTTGATATACGATCCACTTTTTGATTTATGAGGAAGTCGCTAATCTTTTGATGTCCACGCATTCCTAATGGTTGAAATGAGTCTCCTTCTTTCCAGATTCTAAGCTCAAGTTTTTTATTTTTCAATTTTGACCAATCAACAGATTCAGAATTTTTTGAGAAATCTTTAATTTGATCTTGAACAATCAATTCATATTTAAAGTTCAAATAGGAAGTGGGAATATTAGGACAAAGTTCAACTGAATGCATTTTATCCTTGCAGGGTCTATTTATAATAAGATTACCTCTATTATTAAGTATCCTAAATCCATTATGTAATTCATGAATCGTACCTGTACTACTTTTATCAATAAATTGATTTAACATTTTAATTTGATGTTTTGACCAAAGTTGGTTTTCATTATCTATTAATAATTGAATCAATCTTATCTTGACCATTTTTGGCAATGTGGTAATAAAATCTTTAGATATAATTAAATCTTTTTTATTTTGGATTACTTTTTCGATCAAATAAGTCTTGATCATAAAATCAAGTGAATTTTTCCATTCATTAAAATGATCGATTGAGTTCCTAATACCTGAAATGATATTTGGAAATTGTTTTTCCCAATTATTTATCACTTTATGACGAATAAAGTTTCTTGGAATAGATATATCCGAATTAGATAGATCTTCACAATAATTGTATCCAATCCTTTTTGAAAATTCTATTATATCAATTTTTGAAAAATTTAGCATAGGACGTAATATGTTATCGCGCTTCTTAGCTATGCCTCTAAGTCCAGACACACCTGTTTGGCGTCCTAAATTCATTAATAATGTTTCAACTTGATCATTACCATGATGAGCTGTCATTATCCATTTACTTTTCGTTTTTGCATGAATAGTCTTTAGGAAACAATAACGCTCATTTCGTGCCCATTCTTCTATGCTAGCTTTATTATCACGATATTTCGGGTCTAAAGTTTTATTATAGAATGGTATTTTTAAATCTCTACTTAATTCCTCAACAAAATACTCTTCATCATCACTTTCTTGTCTAAGTTGATGATTTATATGTGCAACTATGAGTTGATTATATTCAAGGGCTTTTAATAATAGGAGTAGTGTAACTGAATCTAGACCTCCTGATACAGCAACAACCAATCTGTCATTTTTAGATAGATAATTAAATCCGATTAATTGCTTTTTAAATTTTATAAAGAAAGGGTCTTTTTGTATTAATCTTTTTTTCAATTCTTGTTGCTGATTAACTGTTTTTTGGATATCTATTAGATACTTTATTTCAAATAATATTAAAAAATAAATGTGACAAACATTGAATTTTATCCTCATAAGAATGGGGATATAACATCCACTCTGCAGCTGATATCGAACTTAATATTGAATTACCATCCTGAGGAGTAAAACAAAAACCTGAAACTTCATGATCATTACGAATGTGTAATGATTGCTCAACTACTACAGTTTGGTTCATAATTCGCCCATAATGACCATGGTCTCTTCCAAATGAAAACACAGTACTTGTTAAATCTTTAGTGGTAATTGCGATGTGATCATTACTATGGAGTTTTTCTTTGATTTCATTCAAAGTAGTTGGTTCTTTTAATTTTAGATTAAACCATAGTATATGCATATACTGACTATTTACCTTCATTGCTGATGAAAAAAGGTTAAGATCCATTCCTAACGTTGAAAATAATCCAGCAGCATCTGCAGCATGGTGTGTACCATATTTCTCATTAGCATGTTTACCCACTTGAGGCGAAGGGATAAAATTCTCTGGCTGGCTAATATCATTTGCCCTTCTGATACAAACATACTTTCCTTCAATTAGATTATCAGGATTACCATCAAGAGCAATAGTTTTAGTTACGCACGCCATATTATGGGTGTTGCAGGAAACAATTTGAATAAATTTATCTTTTGCATTTAGCGCACTATCGTTGATTCCTCTGGCATATTTTTTTCCAAAACCATCTTCACTCCCTTGCGCAAGAAAACCTTTTACATTATTTGAGAATTTTTCATAATAGTTTACTTTATTCGCATGTCCCACACCTTTTGGCGTACAATCAATGATGACAGAGGCGCGACGTATTGACTCTTCTGTCTCCAAATCAGGATCCATACCAAGTTTCTTAAATTCTTTTTCCTTACCATCATCTACTGCGAGTCGAGCGCCCCTTTCAAGGAGATCAAAAACTTTTGAACGATCATTTTTTAATGCCGAATTCTTATGAAAAGTAATTTCGTCAATACCTAATTGCTCTTCATAATCGCATAATAGACCAATCAATGGCTCGCCTATTGTGCCTGTGCCAATTACATGTACTATTTTTCGTTCCACTATACTATCTCCAAAAGACTAATTCTTAATAAAACAATTCTACAAATAAGTAAAAATCCGTACATGCATTTTTGAATCTTAGATTAAAAAACTGCTGTTTCATGCCATTCTCCAAATTCAGCTTTTAATACATCCACAATCTCGCCTAAGGTTGCATATTCTTTCGCTGCATCAATGATAGGGTGCATCAGATTAGATCCATTATTACAAGCTTCTCTTATTTTTAGAATGCTAATCTTTACATTTTCATTATTTCTATTATTTCTTAATTCTAAGAGTTTTTTAAGCTGGTCATCGCCAGCTTCAGAGCCAATCTCTAAAATTGGAATATCTATTTCTTCATTTTCTTTAATAAATTCATTTACCCCAACTACAATTCTTTTCCCTTCATCTACTTTTCTTTGGTAATCAGCCGCAGATTTAGCGATCTCTCTTTGGAAAAAGCCTTGTTCAATTGCCGGGATAACACCACCAATAGATTCTATTTGAGAAAAGTATTCTTCTGCCTTTAATTCAATTTCATCCGTTAATTTTTCAATATACCATGAACCACCTAGAGGATCAACAACATTTGTTACACCAGTTTCGTATGCAATTAATTGTTGTGTACGCAACGCTATCTCTGCAGCCTTTTCTGTAGGCAATGCTAGTGTTTCATCCATTGAGTTTGTGTGTAAACTTTGAGTACCTCCAAGCACACCTGCCAAAGCCTGAAACCCCGTCCTAGCAATATTATTCTCTGGCTGTTGCGCGGTCAAGCTACACCCAGCAGTTTGTGTATGAAAACGCAATTTCCAAGATTTTTCTTTTTTAGATCCATATTTAAATCTTAGGTGTTTTGCCCAAATACGGCGTGCTGCTCTAAATTTTGCTATCTCTTCAAAAAAGTCTAAATGTGAATTGAAAAAAAATGAAAGTCTTGGGGCAAAGTCATCAACATCTAATCCAGCTTCCATACCATGTTCTATGTATGAAAAACCATCTGCTAATGTAAATGCTAGCTCTTGGGCAGCGGTTGAACCTGCCTCACGAATATGGTAACCACTAATAGATATCGTATTATACTTTGGCATCGATTCTGTACAATATTTTAACATATCTGTAATAATTCGCATGGATGATTTTGGTGGGAATATCCATTCTTTTTGAGCTGTAAACTCTTTTAATATATCATTCTGCAATGTCCCTTTTAATTGGTCTGCCCTGACTCCTTTTTTATCTGCAGCTGCAATATAAAAAGCTAACAAAATTATTGCGGGACCATTAATAGTTTGAGAAACAGATATCTTTTCTAGATCTATTCCTTCAAATAATCTCTCCATTTCAGATAAGGAAAAAACGCTGACCCCACATTTCCCAACTTCTCCTTGAGAAAAATCATGGTCTGGATCGTAACCCATTAGCGTTGGCATATCATACGCAACAGAGAGGCCAGTTTGTCCTTTCTTTAATAATTTTTTAAATCTTTGGTTTGTTTCTTCCGGTGTTCCAAATCCTGCAAATTGGCGCATGGTCCAAAGCTTACCTCTGTATAAGTTAGAGTGTATGCCCCTGGTAAAGGGGAATTGACCTGGGAATCCTAAATTATCCATGTAATTGCTATCTGGTTTATCTGGGAAATAGCATACTTTTTGATGTTCACCAGAAAGCGTATCAAAATCTGCTTCTCTAGTGGGAGTCGATTTTATTTCATTTTCCCAAAGATCTAGTGATTCCTGAAATAAATCTAATTGATCATTCATTATAAATAATTATTTTTATGGATTGAAGATAATAAGGAGTTATATGATTATTTAAATACATTTTTAATTGAAAAAGTTCTACTATTTGTAATTGTGGGATTCTTTTTTCTCATCAACCATATCATATATTGTATTTAATAATCCATTAACATCTAGGCCCAGCATACTCAAAATTTGATCTCTTGAACCATGCTCAACAAATTCATCTGGTAAGCCGAGACGCTTTAACCGACCTGAAAAACTATTCTCTAATAACCAAGCAGATACTCCATCACCAAAGCCTCCATTAATAATTCCTTCTTCAATTGTGATAATTTTAGAGAATCTTGATCTAATATTATCAAGACATGAAGTATCCATTGGCTTAATGAATCTACAGTTCACAACCTCAGCACTAATGCCTCTATCTTCCAATTTATTCGCTGCTTCAATTGCATAATAAACCATAGGTCCAACGGCTAATATCGCGATATCTTTGCCTTGCCGGCATGTCTCCCAAGAACCAATAGGTAAAAGTTCCATTTGTCCAGCTTCATCAAATATAACTGAACTTGCTTTAGGATAACGAATTGAAAAAGGTTTGTCGTTTATATTTAATGCTGTATAAAGTAAGTGCCGAAACTCATTTCCATTTTTTGGTGCTGTAACGATCATATCTTGCACACAACGTAAATACGCAATATCCAATGCACCATGATGTGTAGGGCCATCTTCACCCGCAATACCAGAACGATCCATACAAAAGATAACTGGAAGATGCTGTATAGCACAATCATGAATGATATGATCATATGCTCTTTGTAAAAAGGTCGAATATATTGCTGCTATTGGGCGAATGCCTTGGGAGGCTAAACCGGATGCAAAAGTAACTCCATGCCCTTCAGCTATACCCACATCATAATATCTGTCAGGAAACTCTTTGGAATATGGGACAAGCCCTGTCCCTTCACGCATTGCTGCGGTGATGCATACGGTATCATCTCTATTTCTTGCTATTTCGCAAGAAAGTTTTCCAAAAACATCCTGAAAACTAGGAACCGGTTTTTCACTATTTATTTTTTTTTCAATCTTCTCAGATGGTTTTGCTTTTCCATTGGGCTTAACCGCATGGAATTTTACAGCATCTTCATGGTATTCACGATTATTCATATTTAGAGATACCATGCCCTTACCTTTTTTGGTTAAAATATGTAATAGGACTGGGTTCTGTATATCTTTGATATTATCTAGAGTATTAACAACCATATCTAGATCATGGCCATCAATTGGACCAAAGTAGCGAAAACCTAATTCATCAAATAAAATTCCTGGAACGATCAGGCTTTTAAGACTCTCTTCAACCTTTTTAATCAATGTTCTGGTTGTACTTTTTGCTATTGGCAATCTCCCAGTTAGGTCCCAAAATTCATTGCGAACCTTATTATAGAGTGGATTTGATATTAGTCTAGTAAAGTATGTTGAGATAGCACCGACATTTGGACTGATAGACATTTCATTATCATTTAATATCACTAAAAACTGTTTACCCAGATGTCCGGCATTATTTATGCCCTCAAAAGCTAAACCACCAGTCATCGATCCATCCCCAATAATTGCAGCGACTCTAAAATCCTCTTTTAATTGTTGTCTAGCTTCAGCAATACCCAATGCTGCAGATATTGAGGTGGATGCATGTCCTGCCCCAATAACATCATACTCGCTTTCTGAACGCTTTAAAAATCCACTTAATCCCTTGAACTGACGTATTGTTGGAAATTCTTCAAATCTTCCAGTAAGTAATTTATGAGCATAGCCTTGATGACCCACATCCCATACTAATTTATCTTTAGGAGTGTTAAAGACATAATGAAGAGCTACAGTTAATTCAATAACACCTAAAGTGGGAGCTAAATGTCCACCAATTTCTGTAATTGTTTCAATTGTATGAGACCTTAATTCTATACAAAGTTCCTGTAACTCTTTAATAGAAAAACTTCGAATATCTTCTGGAGAAGAAATATTTGGTAAAATTTTAAGCGACATCTAAATGCTCTATTTTTTTAAAGTAAAACTCACTTTGTTTATCAAAAATAATTTGATGAAAAATATCTATTTCATCTAATTCAGGATGAAAGGATAAACCTAAATGGTGACCGGATAGTATTGCAATGGGCGAATTATTGTATTCGCCTAATACCTTTATATCATCGCTTAATCGGGTTATTCTTGGAGCCCTTATCAAGGTAGTAGATAATTTAATTTTATGATTTTCACTAAACACAAATTCAACTTTTTGTTTAGAAGATTCAATTTGCCTTCCATACGCATTTCTTTCAATTACAATATCAATCAATCCAAGCGGATCAATTCGATCATCATTAACTACTTCTGCCATCAATATAAGTCCAGCACACGTCCCCATAACAGGATTGGACATACCAAACCTAACTAATGGTTCAAACATATTGTAAGTATTGATCAATAAAGACATTGTTGTTGATTCACCTCCAGGAATAACTAATCCATCTATTTGATCTAGATCAGAAGGCGTTTTTACTGGTACAGACTCTATACCAATTCTCTCTAGAGCATTATGATGTAGGGCGAAATCACCCTGCAACTCAAGGACACCAACTTTAATTACCAGCCCCTTTCTTGGAGTCTTTCTTCTTTTGGAATATCAGACATATCTAAACCCTTCATAGCTTTTTTTAGGCCTGTACTAGCATTCGCAACAATTTTTGGGTCTTTAAAATGTGTAGTAGCTTCTACTACAGCTTTTGCACGAGCAGCAGGATCATCACTCTTGAAAATACCAGAACCCACAAATACTGTTTCTGCTCCTAATTGCATCATAAGGGATGCATCAGCTGGTGTAGCAATCCCACCTGCTGCAAAGTTTGGTACTGGTAGCTTGCCTAATTTTGCAACTTGTTGTACCAGAGATAAGGGTGCACCAATATCTTTCGCTTCTGCAACCAGTTCTTCCTCATCAAGCCGCGTAACACGTTTTATTTCGGTCATAACTGTTCTCATATGACGAACTGCTTCGACAATATTACCACTACCTGCCTCACCTTTTGTTCTAATCATCGCAGCTCCTTCTGCTATGCGACGAAGCGCTTCTCCAAGGTTTCTGCAACCACAAACAAAAGGGACTTTAAAATCATGTTTCCAAATATGATTATGTTCATCAGCAGGTGTTAAAACCTCACTTTCATCAATAAAATCTATTTCAAGAGTCTCTAAAACTTGAGCTTCAGCAAAATGACCTATTCTGCATTTTGCCATAACTGGTATAGAAACAGTATCTTGAATTCCTTTGATCATTTCAGGATCACTCATACGAGATATTCCACCATCTTTTCTTATGTCCGCAGGAATTCTTTCTAATGCCATTACCGCACAAGCACCGGCATCTTCAGCAATTTTAGCTTGCTCCGGGTTTGTCACATCCATTATGACCCCACCCTTAAGCATTTCAGCTAAACCAACTTTAATTTCAAATGTACCTTTACTCATAGACTATTTCCTTTTTTACAACATGGCCAATCTCTTTAATTCTACTGACCACTTCATTAATTGTTTCATCTGGAGTTGATGCTCCGGCAGATATTCCAACAGTTTCACAATTATCAAACCAAGATTCATCCAATTCATCTGATGCTGTGACTTGATATGTTCTCTTATTACGTTCTAGTGCAAGTTGAGTCAACCTCTTAGAATTTGCGCTAGTATAGGAACCAATAACAATCATCACATCGCAATGTAGGGATAATTCTTTTATCTGTTCATGGTTCCTTCTTGTTGGAAAACAAATTGTATTTACAAATCTAAGATCAAAAACTTTTTCCATAAGAACACTCATTATATCCTGGACATTTTCAATCATCTGTGTTGATTGGCTCACGACACCCGCTCTTTTCATTTTTCGTAGCTTTTTGGCCTCTTCAACATTTGCTATTATAATTGAGCGTTCAACTTGTGCCGCTATAGCAACTACCTCATCATGGCCATGATCACCAATAATTATGATTTTTCTACCCTCTTCATCTAGTCTTTTGATCTCATGATGAATTTCGGTAACTAAAGGGCATGTACCATCAATCAATTTTAGATTATTTTTTTTTGCCTTATCCCAGAGTTCAGGAGATGTACCATGTGCTCGGAACAATAAAGGTTTGTCTTTTGGAACATCATCAATAGAGTCTACTACTTTGGCGCCTGCTTTTGAAAGGTCATCAATTACCCTTTCATTATGAACAATTGTACCAAGCATATATACATCCCCATGATTTTTTGCTGTGTCATAGGCTAGATTTACAGCATCTCTAACACCAAAACAATATCCTGCATCTTTTGCTAAAAATATTTTCATGTTAGTAGACCATTCATTTGATTCTGAATAGATGATTTAGTAGCATTTACAGCCTTTTTGGTGATATCATTAAGTGTTCCCTCAATTAAAGCTCCTGCAGCAAAGGCGTGACCTCCCCCACCTAACGTTTTAGCGATACCATTAACAATATACTTACCTTTTGACCTAAAATTGATTCTACAGCTTGATGAGTCTTGTTCAAATATCATTAGAGCAACTTCAACTCCACTTATGGTTCTTACCATATCCGAGAAACCCTCAACATCTGTTTTTTTTGCATTTGCTTTTTCCATCATATCAAGCGTGATAATGAACCAGGCAAAAGAACCATCAAGTTCATATGTCAAATTAGATAAAAACTCACCCATTAATTTCATACGGGACCTAGTACTATTCTCATATATGTGTTGATATATTTTATGAGTTTCAATTCCAGAGTTGAGACACTGAATTGCGATTTCATGACATTTGTTATCAGTATTACTATATCGAAAACATCCAGTATCTGTCATAACTGCAGTGTAAATACCCAGAAGACTATTTTTTTCTACAGGCTTATCTCTTGCTACATTTAAATAATCATACACCATACAACCTGTTGCTGCAGCTGAAAGGTCTACTAGGTTATGTTGAAATATATCATCATTAGTATGTGGGTGATGATCTATATTCATTGTTTTGAGGCCATATCGTTCAATAGGATGAACTAATGTTCTAATTCGTACATAATCACCAACATCAAATATGATTACTAGGTCTACATTTTTTAACCAAGAATCATGAATTGATTCATCGTAAGACTCAAAAATACTGTCCTCATTCAAATATTCGTATTCTGTAGGTAAAGGCGAATAATTAATTATACGTACATCCTTCCCTTCCTCATTTAAATGATAATAAAGACCACTCTCTGAACCTAGACCATCTCCATCAGGATTTTCATGGGTTGTTAACATTACAGTCTCAGCAGCATCAATTACGCCATGAACTTTATTCCAATCAATTGGGATATTATTGTAATGCATTTTATTTATTGTATTCCCACGAAATTTCTGAGACCCCTTTTTCTAAAGCTACTATTCTTGCAAGGTTAAACAGAAGGTCTGATAGTCTATTCAAATATTTTTTATGTAGATCAGAGACAAATTCTTGCTCACTCAAGTTGATGATATATCTTTCAGTTTCTCTGCACTCTGACCTTGTGATATGTAATCTAGACGCAAGCTCCGTACCGCCAGGAAGAATAAATTCATCCAAGGGTGGTAACTGTTGATTATATATATCTGTTTGATTATCTAACCAATCTAATCTAGAATTATTGAATAAATTCATTTCAATATCTGGGACGGCAAGTTCTGCTCCAATATTAAAAAGGTCTTGTTGTATGGCCTCTAGAACATTGTCAATATCTTTCTCAGCATCCACCCTTGTCCAACCAATAAATGAATTCAATTTATCAAGAGAGCCAATTGCATGTATCCTTGGGTTATTTTTTGAGACACGCTCTCCATTCGCTAGCCCGGTCTCACCCATGTCACCTGTTTTTGTTGTTACTTTAGTAATCCTCATTAAAAGAATAGGTAGGTTACTATAATAAATAGGGGCATTAGAATTGGAACAGACCATTTAAAGAAATATCCAAAAAAGCTAGGCATTTCTATACCTGATGATTCTGATATCGACTTAACCATAAAATTAGGGGCATTTCCTATATAGGTATTTGCACCCATAAACACTGCTCCTGCTGAGATAGCCAATAATGTGCTATACATATCACCCATTAATAATTCTGGACCGCCATCTAAACCTCCACCTGCTGTATTAAAGAATACTAGATAGGTAGGAGCATTATCCAAAAAACTAGATAATATACCTGTGAGCCAAAAGTACATATAGTTAATTGGTTCGCCAGATTCGGATGAAACAGAAGACACAACAGATCCCAATGCTCCTTTTACACCTGATTTAAGGATTGCTATTGCTGGAATAATTGTAACAAATATACCTGCAAAAAGTTTTGCGACCTCTATTATTGGGAACCATGTATATTCATTCGCTGTTCTAATAGATCTAGGCGTCAAAGTCCAACTCACATAAGTAAGTGTAAGTAGTAATATATCACGAACAATATTCTGTAATTCTAAATGTACATGGTATACTTCAAAGTGAATATGAGGTTTCCAAAACCCTGATAAGAGCACACCACCAATGACACCAAGTAGTAGTAATAAATTAAAAGAACCTTCTAGACCCAATTTTTCATTTTGCTCATCATTTCTTTCTGGTTTCTCCTCTTTATTGTAAAAATATGTATCCAAACCAAAAAATATCAGTAAAAGACAAATCACCAAGAACAACATTGGTAAAAACATAGCTGTTGTTGTCCAGAAGAAATCTATTCCTTTTAAAAAACCAAGAAAAAGTGGGGGGTCTCCAAGAGGAGTTAAAGAACCACCAATATTTGCAACAAGAAATATAAAGAATACCATTATATGTACTTTATTTTTTCTATAAGCATTAGCCCTGATCAATGGACGAATTAGTAGCATGGCAGCCCCAGTTGTGCCCATCCAACTAGCAAGTGCTGTACCTATGAAAATAATTCCAGTGTTCAATATTGGGGTACCCACTAATGAACCTTTCAAACAAACACCACCAGATATTGTAAATAAAGCCAATAAAAGTATGATAAAAGGAACATACTCCAATAGACCAACATGAAGAAGCTCATATAGCGTAATTTCAATCCCTTGATTAAAGATAAAGGGTACAATCAGTGAAACAGCCCAAAATAAGGATATCACACCAAAATTTTGATGCCAGAAATGAGGAGCGACTAAAGGGAATATAGCTATGGATAACAATATCCCGACAAAAGGTACAACCCAAATCACCCCTAAATCCTCTCCACTTAAATGAGGAAAAGAGCCATCACCCGCTAATCCCAAAACTGGAATGATAAAAATGATTAGTTTAATAATATTATAGTAATTCATAGATACGTTTTTTTTAGCCCAAAAATTACATTCTTTATACCAAAAAGTGGAAACATACTCGAAATATAATCAAATGAGAATTGATGAAATATTATAATTAATTTTTGGTAATGGAAATCATATTAGGAATCGTAATCTTGTGCATTGCCATATCAGCAATGTCCATTGGAATTATCTTTAATAGAAAACCACTTTCTGGCTCTTGTGGTGGTTTAGACCCAAATGGTGATTGTTCAATTTGCGGTGGTGATCAAAATAAATGTGAAAATACTAATATTGATTCTGTTACTCTTTAATATCATAAATAGCCTGCCTCAATATTACTCCAGGTGAATGACCTATCTTTCGCGTTCCATCTTTGCCTTCGATTATCCAAATCGCTTCTAACTCTTTTTCATTTTTAATATAATCAAGGCCCGTTTGATAATCCATTACCATTAAAGCCGTTGCCCATCCATCAGCAATCATACTAGATGAAGAAAGAACAGTTACCGATAATACATTTGTCTGGATTGGAAATCCGGTTCTTGGATTTATAGTGTGCCCCAATATTTCACCATCTATATTAACAATATTCTTATAATTGCCTGATGTAGCCATAGCGTGGTCATTTAAATCAATAATTGCAGCAAGTTTAATATCTTTTTTATTACCCCCTGATGGGTTTTCAATCCCAATGGACCAGAATATATTGTTTTGATTTTTACCTTTAGATCTGACCTCACCACCAATTTCAACAAATATATTATCAAAACCCTTTGCACTAAGGTATTCATAAACCATATCCACTGCATACCCTTTAGCGATTGCATTAAGATCTAACTTTACATTTGGATGTGTTTTTATTAATGTATTTTCATCAACCATAACCTTATCATATCCCGTACTTGCCAAAACTGTTTGTATCTCATTTAAACTAGGCATCCCAATTTTAGGATTAGGTCCAAAACCCCATAGCCCCATGAGTTCATAAACAGATATATCAAAAAGGCCACCAGTTTTTTTTGATATTGAAAGCGAACTATCAATAACTGTTAATAACGATTGTGATACTGGATAAGCTTTTATTGAGGTCCATCGATTAAATGCTGATAGCTCACTTTCTGGATCCCAAGTTGACATTTGGTTATTAATTTGAATTAGAACAGAATCAACCCCTTTCTTTATAGATTCAATATTCATTCTATCATTACTCTGAATAATCTTTATTGAATATGTTGTGCCCATAGTATTCCCCGTCAATAAAGACATCTTATTTTGCTGTTCACATGAAGTATGGAAGAATAAAAAACCCAACAGAAGTTGGGCTTTGATAAAATAATTGTAAGTAATTATCCTACCCAAAACTGTCATAAGCAATCATCTCTTTATCAACACCAAGACTATCTAGCATGTTATCACATGCATTGATCATGGGTGGCGGACCACACATATAATACTCTAATTCAGTAGGGTCTTCATGTTTCGCAAGGTATTCATCATGAAGAACCTGATGTATGAATCCAGTATGACCGGTCCAGTTATCTTCCTCCATTGGCTCTGAAAGGGCAACTTTATAAGAAAAATTGGGAAACTCTTCTTGAATTTGCTTGAACTGTTCATCATAAAACATCTCACGAACTGATCTAGCGCCATACCAAAATGATACTTTTCTACCAGTTTTTAGGGTATGGAATAAATGGAATAAATGCGACCTCATTGGTGCCATACCCGCTCCACCACCTATATATACCATTTCCCTATCTGAATCTTTGATAAAAAATTCTCCATAGGGACCAGAGATCGTGACCTTGTCCCCTGGTTTCAGGTTGAAAATATAGGATGAAGCTAAGCCTGGCGGTACTTGGTCCCATAATGGAGGAGGGGGTGTCGCTATTCTAACATTTAGCATTACCCTATTACCTTCAGCAGGATGATTTGCCATGGAATAAGCTCTAAAAACAGGCTCGTCGTTGTTTGCAACTAGATCCCAAATTTTATATTTATCCCAATCCGGGTGATATTCTTCTTCAATGGAAAAAT
>CAJVZI010000014.1 GCA_913020665.1 uncultured bacterium
ACGATTAGTATAATCAGATAATTTTTTATCATGATTTAAAAAACAATAAAAAGCCAAAGACTACAAATAATAACGCAAGCACAATTGCCAGTAGGTTTAAAGGCCTTCTTTTTTGTAATTCTTTTTTGACATTCTCATCCATACTTCAAATTTTCTTATCAAATACAAATTTAGTTTATATGTAAAATTTTTTAGTACACCCGGATGGACTCGAACCATCAACCAATGGCTTAAGAGGCCACTGCTCTACCAATTGAGCTACGGGTGCATAAATGTAAATTATGAATGCTTAAATTTAGTTTATGATCTCTAGTAATATAAAAAAAGTGAAAAAAACTCACATTATCAGTTGCGATTAATTTTGAACCGGTTCTATACTTGTTAGCCTCTTTTTGCTAGAATTTTTTGAAAAGAAGGTTTTAAGAAAAGAGGATGACAAATGAATTAAAGTTGAAATTTAATTCAACTTTTCGAAAAGGCTTCGGGTTGGCGCTAGAGGCCTTTTCTTGTTTTTACAACTTCTATGTTAAATTTATGTGTTCTTTGAAAATTGGGGGCGATCGGTATCGACGTGATATGAGAAATGTCGAATTGCATGCGGAGGATGATGGTTACCTCCTTAATCAACTATCATACCTATAAATGCCGATAACGGCTACATGGCTGCAGCTTAAGTCTAGCAGCTCGTTCTGGTACAGATGAGTCTATGGTCCGGACCAAGAACGTCATTCACATAGGCTAGTCTTAAATACGCCTACGTATTTAAGATGAAACTAAAGTAGGCTAGTTAGATCTCGTTTTTGTCTCTGATACGAGTTCGAATGAAACAATAATCGGATGACTAAGCATGTAGATGTTCTTCATCACTCTATTTCGGACGGGAGTTCGATTCTCCCCGCCTCCACATAAATTAAAAACGTACCTTTATATATACATTAGGGGTAACACCAAACATGGACACATTAGTTACGGATAATTCAGATGTATATGGATTGTATCGTTTATGACTTATATTATTTTGATTGTAAACATTATATATAGAACAACCTATGTCCATAATGGCAGAATAGACCTCCATAGATCTGGAGATACTAATATCTAAATGGTGCACAGCATCTAGTTTTTTGTTATTCTGATCTCCTGTTATTGTTATACCATAGCCTGACCCTGGTTCTACATACATTTTATCTAAACTAGTATACGGCCCACCTGATGAATAAACCCAATTTGTAGTAACGTCAATACCCCAGAACCTAGTAACGACCACAGATTTCAATTCATGCATCCTATTATGATCTGCTAAATATATTTCACCATTGTTTAATCCAGGAAAATTATATTGAGTGTGGTTTTGGTTATAGGATATCCATCCCGAGATATTTCCACTTTTTTTACGTAGCAGAATCTCTAAACCTTTGGTGCTCCCTTTACCAATATCTATATTCGCTTCACCTAAATTCTGATTTAAATGAGGCGAAAAAGTATCTTGGAATTGAAAAAGATCTTTCAGTGATCGAAAATAACCACTTAGTGAGACACTATACATATTCGCATCCCAATTAATACCACTATGATAGTTTGTTGATGAAATACATGGTATGATTTGCGAAGAAATAATCCACATACTTTGCGTACCTCTTGTACTATGGTCTCCAAATAGCCGGTGTACGAACTGATGGTGTTTATCTATAGATGATTCTAAAGAGAGTTGTGGGTTTATACTATATTTTATGGCAAGTCGTGGTTCTGTATAAAATTGTTCATTACCCTTATAGTACGAAACTCTTAGCCCAGATTGAATTTCCCATAAACTTTGTGGTTTCCACTTGTCTTGTAAATAAAACGAGTGAAGGAATTCTTTATGTTTCATTAAAGATGAATTTGTAGTTGTTCCGTCCGTATTATTTTTTTGAAAATGAATAGAAAAATAGGTTTCCTCTATTCCGCTCGATATCGTATGGTATTCGAATCCCTTATAAGTGTTATTGAATTTTATGCTATGATCAGAAAACCAATTATTCTCAGCGGATTCACCAATATTAGAAGAATTATTGATTCCAATTGGGACAGTTTGTTGAGATAGATAATCAGAATTAATGACATACTTTGATACGCTTAAATATGAATCATAATTATGATTCCATTTAGATGACCAGTTTAAAATTGATCCACTATTTTTTAGATCGGTCTTTTCTTTGATGTATATTGTATCTCTTCCAAGAATAGAATTGAATCCCCAATAATCTCTGTTTTCTAAAATAGAATCAATACCACTCACATGTGTATAGGTCAACCGGTGCCTAGGATTTATCAAGAAAGAAAGCCTGCTAACCATATCTTGATAGGCTGATCTTATATTATAATTTGCATTCTGATCATTATAGTTCTCAGCTGTTTGGGTTAAAAGATTAAACTTATCATCTCCTGTCACAAATCTCTGTATTGAGTCGTACAGTTTTGAGTATTTAGTCACCGGATTGGATTTTCTTAAGCTTAATATCCAATTTCCTCTATTGAAGAAAGGAAATTCCATTGTCATCCCTTGGCTCATTAGATTGCCATAGATCGATCCGTGAGTTTCATTACTATTTCCTGACCTACTAGACAGGTCAATTACGCTTGATACGCGTCCACCGTATTCTACGGGTATACTACCTTTATAGACTTGAATATCCTTAATAGCGTCAGCAGAAATACCGCTAATAAAACCAAACATGTGACTTGTTTGATAAATAGGCATCCCATCTAAAATAATAAGATTTTGATCAGGTGGGCCTCCACGTATATAAAGATCAGAAGTGCCTCCCAAGCCAAGCTGAACACCAGGTAGGAATTGGAGTGATCGAAAGATATCCACTTCTCCTAAATTTGGAAGGGTTGAGATATGTCTAGGAGAAAAAGATACTTGACCGGGGTTACTGGACCTTTCCATAAATTCTCTAGCGGAGCCAGTAATCGAAATTTCTTTTGAAATAAGGATATTTGGTTTTAGTGCAATATTTTGAAAGATCATTTCATCTTTTGGGAATTGTAGACCAATTCTTTCAGTCTTATAACCAATATATGAAATAACCAATGAGCAAGACCGAGCGGGCACATTTGCAATAGAAAATGTTCCATCCCTACTTGAAATATCACCAATATTAAAGGTTGGAATAAATATATTTGCAAATGGAACAGGCTCTCCAGTCTCTTGATCTAATGCTCTACCAGATACTGCAAAACGATAGGATTGGAGTGATCTCATAATAATAAATTGCGATCTATTCTTTTTCCAAGTGATAGAGGGAGATGATGATAAGATAGCAGAGATTGCTTCAATTTCACTACATTCATTACACGAAGCAGAAATAAGTGTGTCCGGGATTTCATCTGAAAATATTATAGAAAGGTTATTTTTTTCCACAAGCGATATCAATGCAGATTTCATTGAAATATCTGAATGATCGAAAGTGATACTTTTTTGTGCAAAAAGTGAGGATAAGGCCCCTAGTGAGATCAGGCTCACTATTAAAAAATTGTGAAAACCGCTACTTAGATCAGATGATGGTGCATGTATCACCTTCTAATTTAAACTCATGTTGCGTCAATAATGAAACAGTGTGCAACACGGCCTCTAGGTCACTTGCATCAATTACACCAGAAACAGTGATCTCTTGTAGTGAAGGTTTTGAAAATTTGATCTTTATATTAAAAGTTCGCTCGATCTCAGCACAAAGATCTGATAAAGATGTATGGTCACAATAGAATTTTTGATTGATCCAATCGGGATAATCCTCATAGTATATTTCAGAAATATCACCGCTTGAAAAATTTGAGGATACGTTTATAAGCTGACCTTCCCTTAATTGCAAATCGAGAGTTGCATTAGATACTTTCACATTGCCTTGACTTACTCCCACTTCAAATCCATTGTTTCTAGTATGGACATTAAAAATAGTACCTAAGACTGTTATTTTACCATGCTGTGTATCAACAATAAATGGTATATCGCCCTTTACAATATCAAAATAGGCTTCACCTTCAAGTTTTATGGATCGATTATCAATATTATAATCTTCATCAAAAATTATTTTACTATCAGAATTAAGTACTACTTTTGATCCATCCGCTAATTGAAGAGTTTTATTTTCTGCAGCATGTGTTATGATGGTATTTCTTGCAAATGAATTATACAAGATCGGAAAAATAAGGACCAATGCAAATGCGAAGGACAATGCTCCTTTCAAATTAAATATCGATTGAACTTGCACTTTCCATTCAGGTAAAGAGAACATACCTGCATCTTGAGCAGGCTTCAATTGATCATCTAGGGTCTCTATTGATTGAGCTAACCTATCCCAAACTTCATTTTTGTCAGGAGGGTCTGGTAGTTCAATCTTGGTACTTAATTCCCAGATCAGTTTATCTTTTTTATTAAGCTCCATTTTCGGCTGTTTTAATCTCTTTTTTTCAGCATAGTAGTAACGTTATATATTCAATTATTACTCATAAATAATTTTTTAGGTTTTTTTTCAAAATTTTAAGTGCTCTATAAATTTGATTCTCTACGGTTCTTGTGCTAAGGTTCAATATTTCTGCTATCTCGGGATTAGACCGATCTTCAATACGGCTTAGTATAAAAATAGTTCGACACTTATCTGGCAATTTTTCATTAACAACCCTTTGAATTTCTTCCTGAAGCATCTCTGCTTGGTTTACAGCTTCAGGATCGTCAAAGTGAGATCTCCCAAACTCAGGGATCTGATCCTCATGCCTATTACGAACCTCAACATGTCGAAAATGGTCATAGCAGAGATTTGTAGAGATTCGAGCTATGAGTGAAAAAAATGATTTCTCAGGAATTAAAGATTCTCGATTTTTCCAAACCCTTAAAAATGTTTCTTGTGTGATGTCCTCAGCGAGGTCGCTATCCTGAACCCGGTATATAACAAACCGAAAAAGAGCATCGTGAAAATCAGAAAATAGCTGTTGGAATGCATCTTTATCTGACTCTTTTACTTTTTTGAGGAGAATCTTTTCCTTTTCTGTCATCGTAATAGTGGATATGAATTTAATTGGACTTATACCATATAAATAGGATGATCATTTAGTATAATTTAGGACAAGTCTATAAAATAGAATGATTTTATATATTTTAAACATCGTGTAGTTTATCCTATCAAAATGAATGCAACACAAAACATAGAAGCCATATTTCAAGATCAAATGGAAAATAATGCACCTGTTCCATTAGCTAAGCGACTTGATTATTTAACCAGGATTGAAGAGTGGATAGACTTAAATAGAAAGAGTATACATGAATCACTTTATAAAGATCTACATAAGCCTGAATCTGAAACAGAATTAGCTGAAATATGGTATGTTCTTTCTGAGATCAGGTTAGCGAAAAAAAATCTAAGGAAATGGATGAGATCTAAAAGAATGGGCGCTTCTACATTAGCATTATTAACAGCCAAATCCTGGATACATTATGAGCCCAGAGGAGTTGTCCTAATCATTGCTCCATGGAACTTTCCTTTTAATCTAACGGTAGGGCCTCTTGTTTCAGCTATAGCAGCAGGGAATAGGGTCATAGTTAAACCATCTGAGATGACCCCCCATGTAAGCAACTTAATTCATCAGATGATCAATGAACTATTTAAGCCCAATAGAGTTGCTATTTTTGAAGGCGATCACGTGATAGCAAAGCATCTTTTAACATATCCATTCCACCACATATTTTTTGTTGGCAGTCCTTCTATTGGAAAAATCGTTATGGAGGCAGCCGCGAAGCACCTTGCTTCTATCACACTTGAATTAGGAGGAAAGACCCCAACGATCATCGATGAAACAGCTAGTATAAAGATGGCTGTCAATAAATTGGCATGGGGGAAATGTATAAACCTCGGCCAGTCCTGTATTTCTCCAGATTATATACTTGTTCATGAGGACAAGAAGAAAGAATTCATGAAGGAATTATCTAAAAAAATAAATGAGATATATGGAAACTCATTTAATGAAAAGAAAAATTCAAAAGATCTAGCACGGATTGTCAATCAACGACATTGGGATCGGTTGGATTCACTTTTAATGTCTGCAATTGACCAGGGTGCCAATACCATACATGGAGGAGGGAAAGACCGTAACGAACTTTTCATTGAACCTACCATACTGGATTCTATCACATTTGAAATGGATATTATGAAAGAAGAGATCTTTGGGCCTTTATTACCAGTTTTGGGATTTTCGAATCTGGAAGAATGTGTAAAGATAATTAACCAAGGAAATAAACCATTAGCTCTTTATATGTTCTCAGAATCAAAAAGTAATATAAGGACGATAATAAATAATACGTCCTCGGGGGGGATGGTAATTAATGAGGTTAAAACTCATTTTTTAAATCTGAATCTACCATTTGGTGGCGTAAATACTAGTGGAATGGGTCGGTGCCATGGGCATGAAGGTTTTTTAGCATTTTCAAATGAGCGAGCCATGCAACAAAATGGTAGTTTAAGCTTAGTGGGGCTAACCTTTCCTCCGTATGATAAATGGAAAAAAAAGGTTATAAATATCATTGCACGTTATCTTTAAGACCATAAGAAAAGTTAAATTAAAACAATATTAATTTGGGTATCAATCATCACTTATGCCTTGTATTAAACAAAGAATAAAGTTTAAAATACAGATGACCAACATAGGTCTACTAATGCGGAGTTCACTTTGAGTAATATATTCAAAATATATTTAATCATATATCTTTCTATTTTAGAGTAAGATATAGTATGCCTGGTCTTTAATTATGCTGGAATATTTGGTTAATCGATCTAAACAGATTATTTGCATTTTTTCAACCTTGATACTTTTTCAGGGATGTGCTTCTTTTAAAAGTCCACTATATCCAGAAATTATATATAATAATAGACAGCCTTTGATATCGGTTACATACGAATATGGTGAGATCCAACTGATCCTTCCCATAAAATATGATGCAGCTGTCCCAGATAACATTTTGTTCAAGGTTTTTGCTCAAGGGGATACCCTACATCCAGTTATTTCTATATTACAAGAAGCGCCTAAAGAATTTTTAGCTTATCTACCTCAGGGTGTATTAGATGTTCATAATAACACAAATCTGATCAAGATCATACCGCAAGATAAAGATTTTGATCCGATCAATGTTCGATTTAAAGGAATACGTTTTGGCCGTATTGTGCTTCCACCTAAGACTGTTCGTATTGGTCAACTGATCGTGTCTGGAAAAACTATTTTAAATCAAAATGATAGTATTTTATCAGGAGTAGATATTTCCTTGCAAAACTTTGATAATGTAATTCATACAACCCGATCAAACGAGTCAGGTTATTATCAGATTGCAATACCAGGTGAGTATAAGTTTGCTGAGCATTTACGTATTGTTGCAGGAGAAAATCTTATTTTTAAGCCTTTTGCTAAAAAACTTGATTTCAGCAGTAGTAGAAAGGTCAAATTAGATATAGGCTTAGGACCAAGTAATGAAATGGCAGAGCCTCTTTACATGACCAATAGAGATAATGTTCACTTCAGAGATGGTCCAGATATAGGTTCAGAAACCCTATTTCTTTTAAAACAAGGAGAGATCATTTCAGTAGATCGTGTCACTCCTGGAGAATATTATGGTTCTATAGAGGTTGAATTAGATGGGGATAAACGAATTCAAATGGAAGGATGGATAAATCGCAAAGATCTAAAATTGGTCATTATGCAAAATATTTATAAAGTAGGCATGGGTAATTAAAATGCTCCAACATATTAAAATATTATCACCTATAATTTTAATTTTTTATTCATACGTTCTTTCGCAGGTAAAGCTTGAGGTTAATACGATACCAACTAAAGTAGATGTTCACTTAGATGGGGTTAATCTAGGTTCGTCACCGATAAAAAATGAAAGGATCACTCCTGGAGTTCACAAATTTGAAATAAAAAAGAAAGGCTATGCACCACTCACATATGATCTTTTAGTTAATCCTGCACAAGCCATATCATTAGACTTCTTCCTTAATCCTATTTACGAGTGCAAATTTAAAACGGAAGAAAAGGGGTTAGTATTTGAATTAAATGGTGAGCATCGTTGGGATGTTGATATGGTACGTTTGAGACTAGAAGCTGGGGACCACTTGCTTCGCGTATTCAAGATAGGAGAGATCATTGATGAGCAGACCATACGCGTAGATCAGCCAAAAAAATATAATTATTTTTTGAAAAAACCTCTAGCATCAAACTAGGTATGCTGAAATTGAGATATTTCTACTTAATTTTTTTGATCAATACTATTTCAGCTTTCGATCAAGATCCTACTTACCTAGTATTAAATCGTTTTGATAGACCTATGCCTGAAATAGATCAATCCTTGATCGATAATTTTAGTCAATCATCCTTTGATTTTAATTCTTCTGTTGAGGACCTTTTTGGCGATCTTGACAGTCATGAAAATCCTGCTGCAAAATATATGGAAAAGATCAAAGAATTAGGGGATATGTATAATGTTAACTTTATCCTACTAAATAGAATTCAACATAAAGATGATCGCCTTATAATGGATGGAATGCTATTCAATACTCGTTCCGGAGGGTTGATCCATAGGAGAAAGATCAATTTAAAGAATTATACCGAGGGGTCAATGAACGAACTTAATCTATGGATCGGTAATACTATGGGGAAAGTTGACAAAGAATGGGAAAAAGAACGGGAATCAATTTTATTCTTGGATCCTGATAATATCACCTATGAGAAAACACCTATGGGTGCTGCTATAAGGAGTTTGTTTATACCTGGTTGGGGACAAGCTTATTCTGGTAATAAGCTATCAGCTGGTCTTTGGGCTTCTTTTGAAGCATCATTAAGCATTGCATTTATTTTAAGCTATAACAATTATGATACAGCAGCTAAAAGTTATTTAAATAATCTTAAACTTTATGATGCCACCGATGATGAAAAAGAAGTATCCAGTTATAGAGGAGCTGCCGAGAAAGATTGGGATGACCACGTGATGTATAGCAAGTTAGCCATTGCTTTGGGTACAACCGCAGTTACAGGCTGGGTAACAAACAGTATACATGCATGGGTCTTTGGTCCTCGTCCTTATACCAATATATATCAGAAAGGAATATCTGGCTCAACAATTCCGTCAGGATAGTTCATGAACACCATTTATGGCCGTATACTGTTTCTATTTATATTGACTATTTTTGGTTCGTGTACGATCTATGAAAAACTTTTTGATAATCCCGTAGATTTTAAAGCGAATGAAGAACGAGGCATAGGAGCCCCTTCTTTTGTCTTTTATCCAAAGACACAAAGCGTTACACAAAATGATTCTATCCTTGTTGGTTCTTTTATTGTTTTTCAAGAGGATTCAATAGAACCTTTTGCTGGTGTGCACCTTCAAATTGAATTCCCAAATGATCTTATAGAATTGGATACAATTCTACCTGGACTTTTTATTACTGATACGAATAAATCTACACCACTATTCACATATACCTATAATAATGAGAGTACGGTTGATATATATACTTATTTCCTTGATACTTTAAAACAAGACATAAATGGCACAGGGCATTTAGCTGATCTGATCTTTAATCCAGTATCAAGCGGTAGTGATAGTATTTACTATAATCTTGGTGAATGTGAAATGATAGATCATTTAGATCAGGAGATCATTGTTAATGGTATTAGAGGCGCCGAGGTTATTATAGAGTGAATCGGTCTATTTCTATATTATTGATCGTTATTGGTACTTTGATAAAAGGAGAAGAGCTCTATTTCGAGGACTTTAGCACTGGATCATGGCCGGCAGGATGGGCTCATGAAGGGAATTGGAATATTGGAAGTAGTTGGCAAGGTAATGATACTCCCCCTGCTGCAATGTTTAACTGGAGCCCTCAACAATATAATTTTGAACAAAATATGATTTCTCCGCCTGTAGATGTAGGAGACAATGAATCAGTACTTGTAGAATTTTATTTTGCACTTGATTTTTGGGGTGAAGGAGACCTTAATGGTTTGAGTATTTCTTATGATGGTGGTGCCGGATGGCAAGAAGTACTTAATTATGCTATAGGCCCTGGCCTAGAGATACAAAACAATCCTTGGACAAGTAACGAGTCATTTACAGCAGATATTACAGGAGGTAGTGATCTAAAGATCCGTTGGACCGCATATGGTGATGATTCATGGGCGATAGATGGTTGGATAGTGGATAATATCAGAATTCTAACATTACCTCAAATGGAATCCGTATCTATAGCATCGGCCAATGAAGATCCAGCAACAGCCATAACAGGTACAGATATATCGCTAAATTTTTCATCAGACTCAGATCTTTCAGGGAATCCCTATGTACAAATTAACGGCAATGTATGTAATGTAGATGACCTAGGTGGTAGAAACTACGTAGCTAATTATACAGTTCAAGAGACGGATGAAGATGGCCCTTTGCAATTCACAATTGATTTTACGGATGTAAATGGTATAGATGGTAGTACTGTGAGGCAAACCACAGATAATAGTGTTGTGATCGTAGATAACTCCGACCCCCCACCTTTTGGAGTTGGGGATCTGACAGCCACCGGTGGTAATGTTTTTAATGCTATCTGGAATAGTACAAACACCGGCTTGCAACTTGAAGTAAATGTTCCACAGGATTCATCTGTGGTTAATTTTGATTATTCTACTGGTACTAGTGTTTTCTTTGATGGCTCGAATGATGAAGTAAGTATTGCCGGGAATAGCGCATATCAAGTGACAACATCTCTCACTGTTGAAGCATGGGTAAAACCCTTGAGTGCTCCTAGTGATTATGATGGATTTTTAAGTTATTCTATGGACGCAGGAGGGACTCAAGCAGGTTTTGGATTTTCATTTTATTTAACTGGGTGGAAATTTTTTCTTAAAACAACAACAAACCAGATCAATTATGGAGCCATGGCTGGAGCCCAGTTACCTGTTGGGCAATGGACACACATAGCAGCCACATACAATGGAAGTCAGGTAAAACTATATCGAAACGGATCATTGGTAAATCAAAATGATGCGATGGGTGATGTTGAATGGGCTGGGGCTCCTGCGGAGATGGTGCTTGGAAATTTTCCAAAGGATGGTTCAGGACATTTTTTTGATGGCAATCTAGATGAGATCAGGATTTGGGATATTGTGCGAACTGAAAATGAGATAAAGGCATCGAAAGAGATCAGTCTTGCAGGAGACGAAGATGGACTTGTAGGATATTGGAAATTAGATGAAGGTAGCGGTATAACAAGTGAGGATCTATCTTCTACTGGCAATGATGCCACTCTAAATGGAGCCTCCTGGTCCGAAAATAATTCACCGATAGATTTCCAAACACCTATTTATGACACTGGGGTCATTGTAGGGTCAGCATTTCAATTAGCTGGCAGGGTAGCAGCAAATGAATATGAACTTTTTGGTGAAAAAGATACAATAACGATAGGAGATTTTAATAATGGCGATAAAGTTATATCTGCGCCTGAAGAGTCATTTGAATCCATAAATAGTTTTGTTCATGAGGAGACAGCCCAAGTCTCTGCATTCTTATTTGATCCAGCAGGAAATTCTACACAAGGGGATGTTGCAACAACTGCTCTTGTAATTGATCTTATTGCAGAAGATCCTAATTCCGTTTCTATGGTATCTAATAACACTTTTACTCACCTTGCAAAAACAGGCGATGTGATCACCGCTACACTTGCATATGGTGAAGATGTCAACTTGCCCGTTATTACCATAGATGATAATAATGCTGAAGAATCAGATCTTGGTAGTGAACAATTTCAGGCCTTATATACTTTCTTAGGTACAGAGCCAGAAGGTCCAGTTAATACACTCCAATCTGTCACTACTGATTATTTAGGAAATGGAGGAACATATAATGGTGGCTCTACTGGTGGGGGAAGTTTAACGGTATTTTATGATAGAACGCTACCTACACTAGACCCTGTAACTATAATTTCTAATAATTCTCAAAGTCAATGGGCCAAAGTCGGTGATCAAGTAACTTTGAATGCACAATCTTCAGAGCCAATTCTAACAAGAGCAGCTACAATTCAAAGTCAAGTAGCAAATGTTACTGATGTCAGTATTTCAGAATTCAATTCAGTATATCAATTTACTGATTCAGACTTGGAGGGCTTAGTTTCCTTTAGCCTGACTTTTTCTGACTCTGCAGGGAATAGTGGTATAGAAGTAACCAATACAACAAATGGAAGTTGGGTAGTTTTTGATAAAACTCCTCCTGATGATTTTTCAACAGGCTCAGTAATAGCCAAGGGTGGAAATGAAATAACAGAGGTTTGGAATTCTACAAACACAAGTATTGATATACTCGTTCCCATTGCCTCTGATGATACCACTCTTATAAATGGGAAGGTCCAGATATGGGCAAAGATAGAATCAAATGACTGGGAGCAAGTAGGGCAATTATTCAATATTGTAAATAGTGATCTAGGGACAAATAAATTGGTTTCTCTAACTGATTTACAAGTTGAATCGATCACAGGGTTTGCTGAAGAAGACACAATTACATTTAAAACTGTTTTAATTGATCGGCCAGGAAATCAAACAGAAGGATCTGCAAGTGTAAATAGATTAGTGATCGATCAGACCGCACCCATTTTATCAGGTATTCACATTGAGTCAAATAATTCAGACTCAACTAGAGCAAAAGTAGGTGATCAGATCAAGGTCAGTTTCTCCGCTGATGAAATAATTAATGGCCCTTCAGTCACTATATCAGATAATGATGCAACGGTTAGCAATACAGAGAGTTTTAATTGGGTTGCAACGTATATAATGACCGAATCTGATGCTGAAGGGAATGTTCAATTCCAAATATCATCATATACAGATATAAGAGGCAATCCTGCAGATGGTACTAGTTCTACCTCTGATGGCAGTCAGGTTATTTTTGACAGAACAAAACCCATTCTTGATGTAGTTGAATTCAGTACTAATAATATTTGGAATCAATATTGGGCGAAATCAGGAGAACAAGGCACACTAACAATTAATGCCTCCGAAGGCCTTCTAGATCTCCAATATACTTTAAATAGTATCTCGGTTACAGAGAATTGGATTAGTGCAAGCGTCATAACTCATGATTATTCATTTACTAGCTCAGATCAAGAAGGTATGGTTCAATTTGAAATTATATATTTTGATTCATCTGGCAACCAAGGGGATACGGTCATTGCAACAACAGATAATAGTTATATCATTTTTGATGATACTTCACCATCTGATTTTACGGTAGGTGATGTTGTTAGTACGGGCGGTAATAATGTTTCGTTATTTTGGAACTCGACTAACACTGGTATGGATGTCATTGTACCAATTGCAAGCGATACGACATTAGATAGTGGAAGAGTTCAGATCTATGCAAAAATTGGAGCAAATGCATTTGAGATATTAGGTAGCTATGAGTTTGTTGAGGCAGGCGAGGTAGGTTTGACCAAGACCATGTCGATTCCTGGTGAACAAGTTCGTTCGATCACTGGATATGCAGAAGAACAAACGATCACGATCAGAGCCAATATTTATGATGTGCCAGGGAATGAAACAATAGGAGCTGAAAGTACAACCGAATTAACGATCGAAGAAACATCACCCTCCATAACATATGTTTCGTACAGATCAAACTTTTCTGATACGACACTCGCAACGGTTGGGCATGAAATAACAGTAACCTTAAGAACAAACGAGGCTATCCAGAATCCGACAGCAACCATATCGTCAAATACTGCAAATATTATTGACCTAGGGGGTGATGCATGGCATTGTAAATATGAGATGCAGGATAGTGATTCAGACGGAATCATACCTTTTCAAATAGGTGAGATCAGAGATATTGCAGGGAATCCAACGGCGGGAACCGAGACCACAACAGATGGATCTACTGTTGTTTTTGATAATACCAGGCCGACGCTAGATCCAGTAAGGATCAGATCTAGCAATGCAGATTCAACTTGGGCTAAAGTAGGAGATACTATTTCAATAAAATTTGTAGCAAATGAATTATTGTCTGATCAGGTCACATCTATTGTGGGCCAAGCTGCAAATATTTCAGAATTGGGTGGAGGCCAAAAATATTTGGCTATGTATGAAATGATAGATTCAGATCCTGAAGGGGAAGTCATTTTTGAGATAATAGTTACAGATTCAGTTGGTCTGTTAAGTGACCCTGTTACTTCAACAACAAATTCTTCACAAGTTATATTTGATAGAACTCTTCCCACATTAGATCTTGTAAACATACAGTCAACAAATGCAAACAACTCATCTATTGCTATTACTGGTGATGATGTTGTAATTACCTTTACACCTGCTGAGCCTTTATTGATCGACTCAATAAATGTTACTATTGCTAATGAACCTGCAACCCTAATACAGGATGGAGATAGTTATGTCGCTACTCTCACATTATCCGGTGATGAACCAGGTGGGATTTTGCCTTATACGATCGATTTTAAAGATAGGGCATCAAATTCTGGAGTTCAAGTAACAGCTTCCACAGATGATAGTTACGTCAACCATGATATTGTTCCTCCTGAGTTATTAAATATTTCAATATTTTCCAATAACCTGGACACTACTTGGGCAAAACCAGGTGATACAGTGTTTGTAAAATTTGTTGCGAATGAAGAATTAGATAATCTTGATGTTACTATATCAGGTGTTAGCTCAGAATATTTAGATGATGGAGCTGCTAACTATAGAGGCTATCGTCTCATGAACAATAATGATAATGAAGGTACCATTACCTTTAATATTGCATATACTGACCTCGGTGGTGCTACAGGTCCAGATGGAAATGCTACAACTGATGAGACCAGAGTTCGATATGATAGAACATTACCTATTCTTAGCAATATAAGAATGTCATCAAATAATGCTATGGGTGATTCAGCAGGAATTGGTGATATTGATTCATTATTCTTTACTGCATCAGAACCACAGAGGAATGTAGAAGTTTTGATATCTGATTCTAATGTGGTGCCCATACAGAATGGATCTGATTTTATAGCAACGCGTGAAATGTTAGATAGCGACCCTGATGGCCTGATCCTCTTTTCAATTATTTTAGAAGATTCTGCAGGGAATAGTACTGGAGATGTAACAGAAACCAACGATGGTTCATTCGTATGGTTTGATGGAACACCACCATTGCTAGACATGGTCTCATTTGCATCTACGAATGATAATGATTCAGGTGTGGCCATTATAGGAGATACATTATTATTAGATTTCAATTCAAGTGAATTATTGAGCTCTCTATCTGTATCCATAGCTGGGCTAGAACCAGATACAACCTTTGAGGTTCCATCTAGAACCTTATATAGATCTTGGCATGTCGTAGATGGAAGTGAGGAGGAGGGATACATTCCATTCCAAATAGGGTTTTCTGATTTAGTGGGCAATCTTGGTGAATCGGTTGTATCTACCACAGATGAAACCAGTATTTTATTTGATATGACATCCCCAATAGATTTTGCATTGGACTCAGTTTATGTAGGCGGTGGAAATATTAAAGCAGGCTACTGGAATGCATCTAATGATTCTATTTTTATAAAGACACCAATACCAACGGATGATGCGACACTGATCGGTGGTGCTTTTCAGCCGCAAGCTAAATTTGATGATGGAGAATTTATTAATTGTGGAGGAGAGATTGAAATTTCCAGTATCCCTGATAATGGACAGATAATATTGGGTATAGCAGCGAATAGTTTTGAGTCTATGGGTGGATTTTCTGAAGAAGTAAATGCGCAGTTTACGACAATAATCCGAGATCGTGCAGGTAACCAGACCATTGGGTCTAGCGATAATACAATAATCCATATTGATGAGATCACCCCTCAACTTGATTCAGTGAGTATCTCATCAAATAATATTCTCAGTAGTAATTGGGCAAATATTTCTGATATTATTACTATTTCATTTACCTCAGAGGAAGGTTTGGATTCTCCTAATTCAATTATTCTTCAAGATACAATTAATACACAAGGTATTGTAGGTGGCACCATATGGAATGGAACATATATCATTCAACAAGAAGATCTAGAGGGCTTGGTCTCTTTTAATGTTCATTATTCAGATACGGCAGGTAATATTGGTGACCTAGTAAATGAAACAACTGATGGGACAAATGTAAGCATTGATAAAACTCGACCAGATATATCTGATCTTTTAGAAGGCAATGACCAACAGGACCTACCTTATTATAATAATGCTGATTCTGTCACTTTATATTGGATACATGATGATACGGTCTCAGGTATTCGTGAGACCTATTATGCATTAGGAACAGATTCTAATTCTACTGATATAATTGGGTGGACCCAGGGACAAGAAATTAATTATGGCGGTTGGAATAATCTGAATTTATCCAATGATGGTATCTATTTTGGTGGTGCATTTGTTAGAGATTCAGCAGGAAATTTTTCTGATACGATATGGGGAAATGGTATATATATTGATATAGAAAAACCCGATACAGGTTCCATTATTGATGGATATTGGATCATGGATCTTGACTACACCCCAGATTCAACACAGTTAAACTATAGATTGTCAAACTTTACTGATAATACGGAGATCGATCATTTCAAGATCGCTATTGGGACAGGTAATGATACAACTGATGTATTAGACTGGACTATTTCTGACACCACCGATAGTATAACAATTACTGGTCTCAGCCTTATTAGAGATACTCTCTATAATACCTATATCAAGGCAATTGATCTGGCCCAAAATGAATCAGCCATTCAAAATACAGATGGAATTTATTTTGACGACTCCTTTCCAGTGGTTAACAAGATCGACCCTGATTTTTATGCTGATACATCTCAATTCCTTTCAGTGCTGTCTAATGATACTATACAATTGAAATTCAATAGGCCTATCTATAGTTATGATGTACAAGCTTCTTCTAATGTTGATTCTAATTTTTCTTACACACATGGGTATGACGATTCAGTAATAAGTATAATCATAGATAATATTCTTTCTAGCTACGATACAATTACATTGGTTTTGGATAGTGTGACCGCATACAATACCCTAACCCTTACTGATACAATACAGTTTTTTTCTAGTCTTTGGGCTGATCTAAATAATGATTATGATATTACTGTTGAAGATATTCTTTTATTTAATCAGAATTGGCCGGAGACGGACCTTGGTCCTTTTTCCGATCACCCGCCTCATGTTAGGCCTCAGCCTGATGGAGAATCAAATTTGCTTGATCTATCTGCTTTTGCTAAAATGTGGCAATGGAGATATTTCAACTTATCTTTTGATACAGCTAACGTAGCACGCATTGGAGGAGAGCTAGATATAGTAGGTAGAGGTTCAAAGGTATTATTTAATATTCCAAAGAACACTTCTATGGCCGAAATATTAATTGGTTATTCAAATGTAGATATTGAAAGAATGAACCTTATAAAACCAAAGAATACGACATTTTTATTCAAGTCACTTGATACTTTAGGTCAGATGGTTCAGTTCTCATTAGCCGACCATAGAGGTTTAGACTCTGTATTGACCTTGCAAGTTCCAGAATCGGAGTCTCATCTATTTTCATCCACTATTCAGTATCTATTTTTAGATCAAGAAGGCAATCAAATAAATAAGGGTATATCAAATTTTAATATCAATATGCTTCCAGATAAATTTACTGTTTATAATAATTATCCAAATCCATTCAATCCTATTACAACTATTAAATATGATCTTCCTGAAGTAAGAGATGTACAAATAAGGATTATTGATTTAGTGGGACGCACGATCACTTCTTCTGAAATAATTGGTCATAAGCCCGGGAGACATACTTATACTTGGAATGGAATAAATAACTTAGGTAAAAAAGTTAGTACAGGAATGTATTTTTTCATCTTAAGAGCAGGTCAAGATACCAATATTCAGAAAATGCTCTTGTTAAAGTAATTATCAGATCAGCGGCGTAATTATGGAAACAATACCATTAATTATAAATTGAACAGCAATGACTAAAAGGATCAATCCCATTAAGCGTTGGATAATACGCATTATGGATGTTCCTAGTACACTAATTAAGACATCTCCATTTCTTAAGATTATATAAACGAACGAAAGAACGATCATTATTGATAAGCCAATTGTTGCATAGCTATAGATCTGAGGTGTTTGACTTGATAGAAGCATTGTGGCTGTAATTGCCCCCGGTCCAGCAATTAAGGGTATGCCGATTGGACTTATAGCAATATCATCGCTTTCTTGAGATTCTTCTTGTTCTGCAGGTGTTGTTCTAGACCTTCCAACTTTCGCATCTAGCATTTTCAATCCATTTCTAAAAAATAGAATTCCACCCATTATTTGAAATGCTTCAATTGTTATACCAAAAAATTTGAAAATAAAAGAACCAAGAATTGCAAAAAGAATGAGAGTTATAAATGCAGTTAAAGATCCTTTTTTAGCGATGTTTATTCTTTCTTCATTAGAGAACCTTTCTGTCATAACAACTAGCAAAGGAGTAATGCCTATTGGATTTATCAAGGTAAATAAAGTTGTAAGGCAGAGAATAAAAAATTGAGTCTCGGATTGAAACAGATCCGCCATTACATACGTTCCGGAGCTGAAATTCCAAGTATGCTAAAGCCATTAGCTAACACAGTTCTAGTCGCATAGATCAATGCTATTCTAGACATCGTAAGTTCATTATCATCTGTGATCACTCTACACTTGCTATAGAATTTGTGAAAGTATCCAGATAGTTCTTGGAGGTAATTAGCTATAGTTTGAGGTTCAAGATTTTCATATCCAAGTTCTACGAAATCTGGGAAACGTGATAAATACTTCAAAAGGTTGATCTCATCTTCATGGTCAAGCAGTGAATGATCAAAAGATTCATTCAAGATGATTCCTTTATCATTTGCCCTTGAAATGATATTGCATATTCTTGCATGCGCATATTGAAGATAAAAAACTGGATTTTTATCTGATTGGTCTGCTGCTAGATCGAGATCAAAATCCAAATGAGCATTCATCCCACGCATAATGAAGAAATAACGAACTACATCTATTCCCAGTTCATCCACCAGCTCATCTAGTGTCACAAAATTGGCTTTTCTTGTAGACATTTTTATTTTCTCACCACCACGCAGCAGAGTTACAAATTGATAAATAAGAACTTTAATATGATCGGTTTTGTGACCTAGGGCTTGAAGAGCTAGAATTACATCTGGATAAGTATCAGCATGATCCGCCCCAAATACATCAACGATCAGATCAAAACCTCTATTGATCTTATCTTGATGATACGCTGTGTCTGGTACCCTATATGTTGGTTCACCAGAACTTTTTATATATACTTTATCTTGATCTTTCCCCAAAGAAGAAGTTTTGAACCATGTCGCATTATCTTTTTCATATATCAATTCTTTATCTTTTAGCTTTTTTAGAAAGCTATCAATATCTCCATTTTCATAAAATGTTTTTTCATTGGTGAATTGATCAAAGGTAATTCCCAGTTTTATCAAAGAGCTTTTGATATCAGAGAAGATCAACTCCTCTGCTCTTTCTTTGAAAATAGGGTCGCCAGATTCCAAGTCACTTCCTTTTTCATCAAAAATGGTTTGAGCGATCTCTTTAATATAATTCCCCTGGTATCCTTCACTAGGAAAATCTATTTCTTTACCAAGTATCTCAAAATATCTTGCTTCTACAGACTGTCCTAATAACCTCATCTGCCTTCCTGCATCATTAAAATAATATTCTCTTGTTACTTCAAATCCCTGCCATTGAAGTAAATTTGATACAGTATCTCCTAAAATTGCATTTCGTCCGTGTCCTACAGTCAACGGGCCTGTAGGATTAGCGCTAACAAATTCTACATTAGCCGTTTTTCCATATCCAGCATCCCCTTTACCAAAGTCTTTTCTATCTTTTAGTATCTCTGTGATTTGAGATTGGAAAAAATCTTTTGAAATTTGAAAATTCAGAAATCCAGGTTTTGTTATAGATATTTTATGAACATGTTCAGGAAAACTATTATCTAATTCATCAGCAATAGATTTACAAATATCCATGGGTGGTTTATTTAGATCACGTGCTAGTAATAAGGCAATATTTGAAGAAAGGTCCCCAAATTCACTGATCTTTGGAGGGGCAAGAGAAAATTCTTTTTCTGGAAAAGATAATGATCTCAATGCTTTAGATAGTGCATGAATAAGTTTTAATCTAATAGCTCTCATCATTGATCTCTTTTACAGGTGCATCAGCCCATAATCTCTCAAGCTCATAATAATCTCTTTCATCTTTTTTAAATACATGTACTACAATATCAAAATAATCTAATAAGATCCAATTTTGATTTTCATATCCTTCAAGATGCCTAGGTTTACTTTTAGTGCCTTTTCGTATATTATCTACAATTGCCTTTACTTGAGGTTCTGAATCTCCATGACATATTATAAAGAAATCAGTAAGGGAAGACAGACCTCTGACATCAAAAACAACTACTCTTCCTGCTTTTTTATCAAGTGCTAGGCTGAGAATCTGTTTTAGAAGTGGTTGGTCAAATATAAAATCCGATTCGGATTTTGCCATTTTAGTTTACACTAGAGATATAAGCAAAAACTTCAGAGAATGTATTTATATCTTTTCCAATGATAATAGTAGCATCTACATCTAGAGATTCATCTGGTTCATGCCTCATACTTTCAATTGGAACCCCAAAAGATTTACAAATTAATTTCATCGCTTCAACTTTTTCTCTTCGATTAATTATAATTGTTTTAGCATAATTATGATTATCAGCATTATCTGCACGGACAACATTTAATTGATGTTGAAGTCGTAAAAATTCAGCAGTTTTACCTGCAACACCTTTAATACCACATCCATTAAGTACTTCCACTTTTACATCATGAAGTCGATTATCATCATAAAAATCTGCGGCAAGTTTTTGTGGACTATTATTTTCAGGGAATTTGACCTTAATAGGTACACCTGTATATGAAGCATTTTGTGAAAAAGAGTAAATGAAGCCTAGGAGTAATACCCCAACGATACCTATAGCTGCATTAAGTGTGAGGTGTTGTTGATTTAGTTTTTTAGTTTTGCGACGAGTTTTATTTTTGGCCACTTATTGAATAAACCTCATATTGAATGGAGATCTAGATTGGTATCTTTGGTTATGTGGTGATCTCTGAAACCTAAGTTGCAGATAAGAATTTTTGGTGGGTTGATATGTAATTCCGGCATCATAAGCAATATTAAGCTGATTGAAAGCCTGGCCTTCTTGAAATGGTAATTGAGAACTATAAAGTGTAAGATTTGCATCCAGCATTAAATTATCAGCTAAAAGGTAATTTAAGTTATTGGTGAAGCCCATCACTGAATAAGAATGTTGCCCATTTGATAGCATGGACATGCTAAACCCATGGCTCATATCAAACCGTCCAGGGTCGAATAAAGATAGAGATCTTTGATTATCTAATTCGCCATTTAAATTTGTGGGCAAGGATTGAATTGGCAATTCAGAGCGAAATTGCGCTGTTGCTATTCCAAGTAATAAAACGATGAGAATTTGTTTTAAAGTTCTTTTCATCAATTATTGAATTTAATACAGGTAATATTGTTCCAAAATAGAAGACAATAAATTTTTATTAATATTTTCTAGTTTGAATACGATTCAATTATTGCGCCACCTAGGCAAATATCTTTATCATAAAAAACAATAGACTGTCCTGGAGCGATTGCAAAACAAGGATCTTTAAATTCAACTTCTATATTATCCATACCTAGTTCAATTATATTACAAGGTACATCATTTGATCTATAGCGTATTTTTGCATTTAATGTATGCTTTTTTGGAGCAATACCTGATATCCAGTGAGGGTTTGAGGCCTTAAGACGTTTATGATAAAGTGCCGGATGATCATGCCCCTGACCAACGATCAGTACATTATTGATAGCATCCTTTTTTAAAACATACCAAGCGCCATTTTGATTAGTATGGCCGCCACCTATGCCCAGCCCTTTTCGTTGCCCAATTGTATAATACATTATGCCATCATGTTCGCCCAATATTTTTCCATTTTGATCAACAATATTTCCAGTCTTTGATGGAATATAAGTTTGTAAGAATTCTTTAATATTTCTTTCGCCAATAAAACAAATACCTACGCTATCTTTTTTATTATAGTTATTAAACCCAAGTTTTTTTGCTTGTTTGCGAATTTCAAATTTTTCAAGGTCTCCAATTGGGAAAATAGCGCTAGAGATTTGATGTTGATTCAGTCCATGTAAAAAATAGCTTTGATCTTTCTCAAGGTCCGATCCTTTTTTAAGTAATACTTCATGATTATTATGATAAATACGTGCATAATGTCCAGTGGCTATCACATCAGCACCCAGATCTTTAGCATAATGAAGAAATTCTTTGAATTTTATTTCCGTGTTACAAAGTATATCAGGATTTGGGGTCCGACCATTTTTATATTCTTCTAAAAAATGCTCAAATACTCTTTCCCAATATTCTTTCGCAAAATTAATTGAATGAATTTTTATCCCCAAGATATCACACACCTGTAATGCATCTTTATAATCCTTTTCAGCAGAACAGAACTCTGATTCTTCTTCCCAGTTTTTCATGAAGATTCCTTCAACCTCATAACCCTTATCAACAAGTATAGATGCGGCTACAGCACTATCAACACCACCACTCATCCCAACTATTATTCGACTCATTCTGGTGTTAGAATAGATTTCAATTGATTTAATAGATAATCGATCTGTTCAGGGGTATTTGATTTTCCAAAGCTGAACCTTAGTGTAGAAAGATTTATAGTATCTTCAATTCCCATCGCAGAGAGGACTGGGGAAGGTTTTATATCTCCTGCTCCACAAGCTGAGCCATTAGATATCGCAATATTAACTCTATCTAACTTTGCCATAAGAATATCCGATCGATGTTTAGGGAAAGAAACATTGATAAGTCCTGGCAGTTTATTTACTTGGCTGCCATTGAAAATCGCATTCGGAAAAAATGTTTGTAGCCCCCTCTTGAATTGTTCTTCAAATTCTAACAACGAATTTATATGTTTATCAATAGATGCAGTTGCAAGCTTTGCAGCAAGTCCCATGCCAGCTATACATGCAACATTTTCAGTACCAGCACGAAGCCCCATTTCTTGCCCACCTCCAATGATAAGAGAAGACATATTCTTTGGTTCCTTAGCATATAAAATTCCAATCCCTTTAGGGCCGTAAAATTTATGTGCAGATAAACTTAAAAAGTCTACACCAAGATCTATTACGTCAAGTTCCATTTTCCCCATGCATTGCACTGCATCTGAATGCACCATAATATTGTTTTCACGCGCGATATCCATAACAGTTTTTATTGGTTGAATGCTACCTATTTCATTATTTGCCAGCATCAGCGATATCAATGATGTTTGGGGATTTATTGCTTTTTTTACATTATCAATAGAGATAATTCCATCACTATCTACATTTATTAATGTATGATCAAGTCCAAAGGGTTTGAGGAATTCAAGCACTTTGATTACAGCTGGATGCTCGATATTATTGGAGATTACATGTTTTTTTTGATTTTGTAGCATGCACCATAAAACCTGATTATTTGATTCAGTACCTCCACTAGTAAAAATAATTTGTTCAGGTTCAGCTGAAATTGAGTCCGCGATTTGCTTCCGTGCATTTTCTACGATTGATTTAGCTTTTTGTCCAGAAGAATATATAGATGATGGGTTTCCATAAATTGTTGATTGAATGGAATCCATGAGTTCAGATACATCTGGATGAACTGGGGTGGTTGCACTATGGTCAAAATAATACATTACTAATTACATGTTTTTGCTAGAGTAATATCTTTTAAATGGACATTATGACCTAAAGGTCATTACGAATAGAGGCAAATTTAATTGTATTCTTTAGATTCGTATAAAAAGGAGGTTTGCGACTTTCTAATTGTTCTGTGGTTTTCTCTTTATCATATTCATAACGATTTACATCCCAATCCACCTGATTATCTTTGACTGTAAGAAAGGCAACAGCACCTCTTTGGTCTCGGTCAAAGGGTAAGCCAGTTGCTCCTTGACATAGAATTGTAAGGTTCTCAATGATTTGATGTCTTGGTACATGGACATGACCATGAATAAAAACAACGTTTTCAATCTCTGGATTAGATTCAATTACATGATCTCGCCAGTTCAAGGCCTCACTTACAGAAGGAGGCTTATCATCTCTTTTATACCATGCATGAGTAAACTCGATCAATGTTTTATCAACAATTTCTCGATGCGCGATCTTCATATTGCTGCAAAAATCATGTCCTTCATCGCCCAGCAATTTTGCTGTCCATTTTTCATTCTCTACAATTGCTTTACAGATTGGATCATAAGGATCCATACCTTCTAAAGAAGGCAATTCATCTTCCCAAAGCTTTTCAATTAAATACCGATCATGATTACCGCGCACAAAAATACAGTTAGGAATGGATTTTAACATTTTCAATGTTTCTTCCGGCTCTGGTCCAAGGGCAAAACAATCCCCCAGACAAAGAATTTGATCTATATCTTCACGTTCATCTATAATTGCTAGTGCTTTCGTAAGAGAAACCACATTAGAATGAATATCTGTTATTATTGCAAAGGTTTTTGAGTCCATTATTGCTAAATATACTTTTTTTAGTTTTCGTCTTGCAAGATTTTAAATATTTGATTTAAACGACATTTTAAAGTTTTCAATGAATAAAGTTTTTTTGTTAATCTTTAGAAAATTATATTTGTAGTCCGTTAAATTTATTTCTTCAACCGCTATATTATTAATGGAATAATTAATGAATGCTGATTTTGTATTTGGAATAGGAAATCCCCTTATTGATATAACTATTACTGCAACAGATGAAGATCTGATCAGTTTAGGTATAAATAAAGGTACTATGGAACTTGTAGATGAAAAGCGTCAAAAGGAAATATTTGATTATTTTCAATCATCAGAACCTCGCTTTAATCCTGGTGGTTCTGCTCCCAACACGATTCTTGCTTGTGCTGCATTAGGTGCTCATTCTCACATTTCAGGGAAAATTGGCAAAGACCATTTTGCAGATATTTATTTAAAACGTGTGAATCAATATGGTGCGGATTCAGGACTTGTTCAAGGGAATGGCACTACTGGATCAAGTATTATTCTGGTTACTCCTGATGGGGAGAGATCAATGAATACTCATCTGGGAATGTGTAGAGAATATTCTTCAGATAATATTGATGTAAAAAAACTTTCTGGATCAAACTACTTGTATTTTACTGGTTATATGTGGGACACAGAATCGCAAAAATCAGCGATTCAAAAAGCTATCTCAGTTGCCCATGAGAATAAGATAAAGATAGTTTTTGATATTGCTGATCCATTTGTAGTAGAGAGAAATAGGAATGAATTTCTTGAATTGATTAAAAATGATGTAGATATTGTATTCGCAAACCATGTTGAGCTTAAAATTCTATTCAATTCTGAAAGCATTGAACATGCGACCAATGGTTTAATTGATATTGTAGATTCTGCAGGAATTAAATTGGGTAAAAAAGGTTCAATTATTTTTAACAAAAAAAACAAGTATACTATAAAACCAAAACCAATACTTGCTTTGGATTCCACAGGTGCAGGCGATATGTATGCTGCAGGTTTCTTGGCTTCTATTAGTAAGAAAAATGATTATGAAGAAGCAGGGAAGGTAGCAGTACAATTAGCAGAGGAGATCATCCAGATTCAAGGTGCTCAATTTGAAAAGAGTGAGATGGACAAATTGAAATCAAATATCTTTTGTACTTAGTATTATGAATCAAATAAGTACAAATTCCTGTTCGGATAAATTGGTTTCAGGTAAATTTAAATTCTATGAATGATTTTTTTAAAGGATGTTATAATGAAGAATAAACAATACTTCTCTAAAATTATATTTTTAATAGCAATGGTTATTATATCTTGCTCAAGTCAAGAATACACCACAGCAAAGTTAGCCATTCAACAATCAGATTTTAAAAAGGCTGCTGAATGGCTGCCTAAAGCTATGGCTGTAGAGCCTGATAATCCTGAGATTCCTATTGTCATGGCAATAGAGATTCATGCAGAGAATGAAGAATGGGAACAAATGATTGCTCTTTTTGATAAAGCTATGGAGATCAATCCAGAAAAAGTTATCGAAATTCGAGCGGCTTTTATTTCTGTCAAAGAAGCTGTCAGTAATTATAAAGAATTCTATTGGGCAAAGGAATTCAATATTGGAGTAGAACAATTCAAAAAGATTCAGGAAGACCCAGATAATAAACCCGATTATATCAGCAAAGCCATTTCTCATTTTAAGAGTGCAGCTATTATTAATCCTTCAGATGCGAATACCCATGCAACTTTAGCTAAATGCTATTTTGATCAAGGTGATCAGGAGTCTGCAAAAAATGCTGCTTTAACTGCAGTAGAAAAGAACCCAGATAGTTTTGATGCAAATTTTAGTGCGGCACAGATCTTAGGGCGTGCAGGAATGTCCTCTGAAGACATCTTACCATATTATGAAAAGGCAACTTCTATTGAACCTTCAAATAGTAAGGCTCTTAGGGAATTAGCGGGTATATACTATGACCTAGGCAAAAAAGAACAATCTATCCAGGTATTTGAGAATGCTATCGCTAATGAAGAAAATGATACAACTAAGGCTGATCTTTATTTTAACCTTGGTGTTATACATAACCAAATGGGCAATTATGAATCTGCAGAATTGTCTTTTGATGAAGCCTTTTTTTTGAATGAAGAAGATTTTGAAGCAGCCTTAGGAATGGCTAGATCATATGAGGGGTTGGGTGATAATTACTTAAATGGAGCTGAAGGTTTCGATAAAGACTTAGATAAAGCTTCAAGATGGTACCGAAAAGCAGAAAAAAAGATAAAATCAGTTATGGTAATAGATATAGATAATAAAGAAACATATCAGAAAAATTTAGAATTAGTACGATATAAAAGGGATGTTGCAGAAGGAAATTGACTATTTACAACAATAGCCAGTCCTAGTATATCTTAAAATAGTTTTCGTCTTTTATTTAAATATCCAGTTATACTTTTATCAAGATTCTCATCTGTAAAAATAGGTACATAATCAATGAGGGACTCTCTACATTCTTTCTGATAGTATTTCTGCAATCCAGAAATAAGTTCTGTATAGTTTGACCGAATATGCCATGGCTCTGTGATGATTTCTTCGCCTGATTCCATATCTAAAAATCTCGTACGAGAATTAAAATCAAATTCTAATTCTTTTCTATCTAAAATATGGAACACAATTACTTCTTGGTGCTTATGTCGAAAATGTTTTAGACCATTTATCACTTCTACTGGATCATCTAAAAGATCAGATATTAAGATCACAATCCCACGCTTATCGATACGCTCTGCCATTCGATGAAGCACATTTTCAATTTTAGTGTCTTTACCAGTTTTATTATCGTCTAATTGTTTTAAAATTATATTAAGATGGCTTGGCTTTGATTTTGGAGGTATAAAAGTATCAATTTTATTTGAGAATTGTATGAGGCCTGCTGCATCTTGTTGATTTATCATCAAGTAGGAAAGTGAAGCTGCTAAAGAGTTTGCATAATTCAATTTTGATACTGTACCACTTTTATAAAGCATTGATCTGCTTGTATCTAAAATTATGTGTGCACGTAGGTTGGTTTCTTCTTCATATCTTTTAACATAGAGTCTTTCTGTTTTTCCAAATAGCCTCCAATCAATATGACGTATCTCATCCCCAGGACCGTAAGCACGGTGTTCAGCAAATTCAACAGAAAAACCATGGTATGGACTTCTATGCTGTCCAATAATATATCCTTCCACTACTAGCCTTGCTCTCAATGCCATTGAATTCAACACAGCAACCATTTCTGGTTGTAGATATTTTCTTTTGTCTGTATTGACTGCCACTAGTTGTCCAAGGTATCTATTAGTTGGTTTAAAATATCCTCAACTTTTAGTCCTTCTGCTTCTGCATTAAAATTTGGTAGCACTCGATGTCTTAGGATTGGAAGTGCTAAAGATTGAACATCAGTTATATTTGGAGAGGGTCTTCCATCTAGAATTGCTTTAGCTTTTGCGCCTAGAACTAAATATTGTGAGGCTCGAGGTCCAGCACCCCAATCTACTGATTGTTTAATAAAGTCAGGCGATGAATCAGAGCTAGGCCTAGTGGCTGAAGCTAATCTTACAGCATATTCAACAACATTATCTGATGCAGGGACACGTCTTACCAGATCTTGATAGGATGCTATTTCTGACTTTGTTATAACTGGATCTAATACATGTTGCTCGGGCGTTGTTGTACCTCGGACAATTGCTACTTCTTCTTCTGAAGATGGATATTCAATATTAAGATTAAACATAAAGCGATCTAGTTGTGCTTCAGGAAGGGGATAAGTGCCTTCTTGTTCAATCGGGTTCTGCGTAGCCAATACAAAAAAGGGCTCATCAAGATCATAAGTTCTTCCACCTGCGGTTACTTTATGTTCTTGCATAGCCTCTAATAATGCTGCCTGAGTCTTTGGGGGGGTCCTATTTATTTCATCTGCGAGGACTATATTTGCAAAAATTGGACCGTTATAAAATCTGAATGATCTTTTGCCTGTATCCAGTTCAACATCTATCAATTCAGTCCCTGTAATATCACTGGGCATTAGATCGGGTGTGAATTGTATACGATTAAAAGAAAGATCTAAAACTTCTGATAATGTTTTAATAATTAAAGTTTTTGCAAGCCCCGGGACGCCAACTATAAGGGAGTGACCTTGTGCAAGAAGAGCAATTAGTAAATGGTCTAATATTTCATGTTGACCAATTACTACTTTACCAACTTCTGATAAAAATGATTGTCTAGCCTGAGCTAATTTCTCAAAAGATGCAAGATCTTGTTGTGTTTCTGTCATGATAAAAGATACTTTTATTTTTATAAATTGAGAGCAAAACTTACCGAACCAACTCTGGTCTAAAAAGAAAGATTAAATGTATAATTAATTAAATAGTTTCCTAAATGATTTATATATCATTTATTAAAAGTTTATGACCATGCTTGAAAATGTAGCTAAAGAACAGAAACCGTTAATTGGTAAGTCAATGGAGGATCTTGAGGCTTTTGCACAGTCTTTAGGACAAGAATTATTTCGCGGGAGACAACTATTTGATTGGATCTATCGAAAAAATGTATACAATTTTTCTGAAATGTCAGACCTGCCACATTCATTCCGAGAGAAATTATTTGGGATACCATTACATCCTTTGAGAATGGTCAACGATCATGTGTCTAATTCCAAACAAACACAAAAGTTTTTATTTGAATTAGAAAGTGGTGAATTTATCGAATCTGTTCTTATGAAAGATGGCAAGAGAGTGACTGTTTGTCTATCTACTCAGGTTGGTTGTGCGGTCGATTGTGATTTCTGTGCAACGGGTAAAATGGGTTTTATTCAGAATCTAACAGCTGGAGAGATTGTAGATCAATTCTTGCAACTTCAAAATATTATAAAGGATAAGATAACAAATGTGGTTTTTATGGGCATGGGGGAACCATTTTTAAACTATGAAAATACAATGTCGGCAGCTAATCTTCTCCATCATCCAAAAGGAGTCAATATGGGTGCTTGGCGTATCACTATATCAACAGCTGGTATTATTAAAAAGATCAAACAATTTGCTGATGATGGTCATCCATTCAAACTTGCTGTTAGTTTAAATGGATCAAATGAGAAGCAAAGGTTAATAACAATGCCAATTACAAAAGCCCAATCATTTTCCGAATTACTTGAGGCATCTCAATATTATACTTTTAAATCACGCAAAAGGGTCACATTTGAATATGTATTATTGGCTGGCGTGAATGACCATCGTACGGATGCGGAAGAACTAAAACAAATATTAGCTCCTATGAATTGTAAACTTAATCTTATTCCTTACAATGAAATTAATGGTCAATACAGAAGACCAACTGATACTTCAATTAATAAGTTTATATCATCATTAAATAATGCACCTTTCCCCGTTACGGTTCGCTGGAGCAAAGGTCAGGATATAGATGCTGGTTGCGGACAATTAGCAACTATTTCCGATAATCATTTATGAATAGACCATCAGAAGCATCAAAAGTAATAATCGACCAAACTGGCTTTAATGGAGATACTGCGGTTATCTTAGGTTCTGGCTTAGGAGGTTTCACAGATGCCTTAACGGATCATAGAATAATAGAGTATTCTAATATTCCATATTATCCAAAGTCAACAGTTGAAGGACATTCTGGCGAAATGGTAATTGGAAAATTAGAGGATAAAGATCTTCTTGTTGCTAGGGGAAGAGTACACTGCTATGAGGGCTACCCAAGAGAAATGGTTGTTTTCCCAATTCATGTTTTTAAAAAATGTGGCATTGAGAATTTAATTATTACAAACTCATCTGGGAGCCTAGACAAACAAAATGACCCTGGCACTATTATGGTCATCACAGGACATTTGGATTGTACCTTTCATAATAATATTGAAGATCCAGATTTGATTGAAGATGAAAAATTTCACTCTTCTCATTTAATTGCTATTGCCGAAAGTGTGGCAAGCACAAATAATATTGCCCTTACAACAGGTAATTATTGTTGGACAATGGGGCCTATGTATGAGACCCCAGCAGAGATAAAATACTTTAGGTCGTTAAGTGGGTCTGCTGTAGGGATGAGTACGCTACCTGAGATCGAGGAAGCGGGTTCACTGGGATTAAATGTACTAACTTTATCCCTTCTTACTAATTTTGCGGCAGGAATATCTGATCAATCATTAACCCATGAAGAAGTTTTGATCAATGCTGAAAGATCAAAGGATAAAATGATAAAATTACTTTCTGGAATTATTAAGAGGATTAAATAATGAATATTCGAAAAGAGATAAAAGAAATTGAAAAGATGATTATTGATTGGCGTAGGGATTTTCATCAATTTCCTGAATTAAGTTTTCAAGAACATCGCACAGGGGATGTTATCGCAGATGAATTACGATCAATGGGTCTAGAGCCTAAAGTAAAAGTTGGCAAAACAGGCGTTACTGCAGATCTCAAATTTGGTAACGGTCCTGTGATTGGTCTTAGGGCAGATATGGATGCATTACCGATCCAAGAAACTAGTGGATTACCCTTTTCTTCTCAAAATGATGGTGTGATGCATGCTTGTGGTCATGATGGACATATGGCAATGCTTTTAGGAGCAGCAAAAGCTTTAACGCAAAAAGACAATCAATATAATGGAACGGTCCGATTCATATTTCAACCAGCAGAAGAAGGAGAAGGTGGCGCTAGGTATATGATCGAGGATGGTTGCCTTGAAGGTATTGATGAGATCTATGGCATCCATGTTTGGAATTATCAACCAGTAGGTGAAGTTGGCGTAAAAGATGGACCTGTTCTAGCGGCAGCTGATATGTTTGATATCAAGATCAAAGGTATAGGTGGGCATGGAGCTGCCCCGCAAGGGACTGTAGATAGCGTTGTTGTCGCCTCATATTTAGTGCAAGCACTTCAAACTATTGTAAGCCGTAATACAAATCCTTTGGAGAGTACTGTTATTTCTATTGGTAAGATAAATGGTGGAAATAATTTTAATATAATTGCAGATGAAGTTTCTCTTTCTGGTACTGCTCGTGCCTATAGTGAAGAGAACCGTAATTTGATTAAAACTAGAATGGAAGAGATCATCAAAGGAGTTGAAAAAACATATAATGCGAATATTACTTTTGATTATAAAGATGGTTATCCACCCACTATAAATCATGTTGGGCCGACACAAAAAGTTTTAAAAGCGGCTGAGAAGGTTGTTGGAGATAAAGCTGGTATGCCCTATTTATCTATGGGAGGAGAAGATTTTGCATATTATTTAAAGGAAAAACCGGGATGTTTCTTTTTTGTAGGATCAGCACCAAATGAACAAGAATTATTTGAAACTCCTCACCATTGTTCCCATTTTACTATGGATGAAAGGGCGCTTTTAGTGGGACCTTCAATATATTTGAATTTACTTGATAATATAATGGGTACTTAATAGCCTATAGCTGAAGTCTCACCGCGACAATCACCTCCACCATAGATTCCATCTTCCGTTATCATTATTCCATTAGACTCCCCAATATAACCTCCTCTTGGGACTACTTCATGACCGCGTAATTGAAGATTGAGAATCACATCTTTAGCTAATCCATATGGTTCAATTTGGATTACATCTGGTAGCCACTGAGAATGAAATCTAGCTGCACATACGGCTTCTTTTATATCCATATCATGATCTACTACATTTAAAATAGTTTGCATTGCTGTAGTGATTATCGTTGAGCCTCCTGGTGAGCCAACAACCAAAAATGGTTTATTGTCTTTTAAAACAATTGTTGGGGTCATTGAAGAAAGCGGTCTCTTGTTTGGTTCGATAGCATTTGCTTCATTGCCGATCAGACCAAACACATTTGGGACACCTGGTTTAGAAGAAAAATCATCCATTTCATTATTAAGAAAGAACCCAGCGCCTTTCACCACAC
>CAJVZI010000015.1 GCA_913020665.1 uncultured bacterium
CTTTTGCAAGTGCTATGGCAATGCCTACTTTTTGTCGCATTCCCTTTGAATAGGTCTCTGTGCGCCTATGATGGGCGCTATTATCCAAACCACATTTGTTTAGAAACTCCCCAAGCTTTTTATCACTATAGTTTTTACCAGTGAGCTTACTAAAATAATCAAGGTTCTCAATTCCTGATAGATAAGGATATAGATTTACGTTTTCTGATATATAGCCAATATGCTTTCGAGCATCATTGAAACTTGATGTAGTATCTATTCCATTTATGGAAGCATTCCCGGAATCAGGTTTTAAAAAGCCAAGTAAAATATTAATAGTGGTTGATTTCCCCGCTCCATTAGAACCGAGTAATCCATAGATCTCACCCGTAGATACTTCTAGAGAAAGCTCATTGATCGCTGTAAGACCTTTGAAGCTCTTTGTAATATTTTGCACGCTAATAACATTTTTCATTTTTATAATTCCTTTGAATTCTTTTTTGATAAAAAAATGTTCTCATATTTAATTAAAGCACTATTCTATATTGAATATTTATACTTCGTCCTTTCTCTGGGACTATTGACTTGATCCTAGAAAGGTGATTGTAATATTCTTCATTGAAAATATTATCTATCTGAAAAACAACTTTATGATTCAGTCGTGACGAAGGAATTGTATAGCTTCCATTTAATCCTGCGGTAATAAAGCCCTCTGTTCTCCTTTCAAATTCACCCAATCTTGTTTGCGGTGAGACTCTTTTAACTTGCAATGCTAACAAGAACGGATCTAGGTCTACCTCAGTTGAAAGGAGAAATTTATCTGGCGGCATATATGATAGAGGCGTGTTCCCTGAAAGGTTTTCTCCTCTTAAAATTGAAACACTGCCAAAAAGATTGATCGTTTTTGTTAGTTTATAGTATAGCTCTGATTCAAAACCATATATTAACGATCTCAATCCCTGCATTTGATATTTATAAAGCCAACCGGATGACCCAGCGCCCCATTCAATGAAATCTGCACCTGCACATGGATGATTCTCACCAATGATGAATTCTTCATCGCAATCACCTGTTTTGGAACTGATATGATAATTAGGACTAAAGTTTTGAAAACCGGTTAACCTTATTTTACTTCTATTTGTTTGATAAACTGAAGATGCTTCCAATCCAATTGTCTTCTCCAGATCCAGATTAGGCTGACCAATCTCATAAGAGTATGTACCCAGATGGGGACCATCTGAATATAGATCCTCAATGCCTGGAGTTCTTCCAGTAAGCATCGTACTAAGAGAAAGTTCCCAATTTTGCCAATTTCGAAAAATACCTATACCCGCAGAAATAATGGAGAATTCCCTCTTCACAACCTGATCGATATCTATATTTGACACCCCATGATGGATCTCAGGCGTAACTGAGAGATATTCAGCCCGAGATGAAAGTTGTAAAATGAATTTATTTATCTCTCTTTCGATCAAACCAAATATAGCCACGTTCAATTCTTTTGTATCAGGCGTCCAATAAAATCCCCCTGCTTGAAAATCCCGATGTTGCAATAAAGATCCAATATGTAACCGCGGACCTTTCAATATGGCTTGTAGCGAAAAGACCTGCTGGTCAAGTATCACAGATGGAAATGAACTATTATTTTCAGATTCAGTATGACCATAGACTATGTAATGCTGATCGATATCTAATGTTTGAAAACCCATAAATGAAATATCTTTATGGAGATCAAACTTTTGGGTACTTTTTTTCAGAGCAATATCAACTCCATCAATATGACCTTCAGGACTTCCAGGAATACCATAATTCATAGTAAGATCTGCATAAGAAAAAGTAGAACGTTGATCTTGTCCAAAATAAGTATAACTACCCATCACTTCCTCATTCGTTAGAGCCGTGTTTTGTAACGTTCCAATTGGGGATGTTTGATCAGCTGAATTACGCCCAAGAAGTGAAAATCTTAGTTGGTGTTTGTAATTGATCGGCTGATAGTAAACTATATTTCCAAATAAACCAGAATTAAAAGATTCTGTACCAAACACAGCTTGCATACTCGCCGTTTTAAATCTGGCCTCTGAATCATTTTGCCTTGATATATCAATCACACCAGCTATTGTATTTGAACCGTAGAGCAAAGCCTCAGGCCCACGAATGATCCTTACTTTATTATAAGAAGCCATATCCATACTGACGGCATGGTCAATGGATGTATGTGAAAGATCACCCGTTGTTATCCCATCCTCTGTTAGCAAAAACCTGTCTCCTGAATATCCTCTCAGAACCGGTTGTATGACCCCCTGTCCCATGGACCGAATAGCTAGACCCGTTTCTTCTTCTATGGTAGAGGCCAGAGATGACTTTAGGTTTCTATGGTATTGGTCCCCTACAACAAATATATTTGATGAGAAACTTTTTGGTTGAAGTTCATGGTGAGCATCAACAACTATCTCTTCAACTTTTATAGTATCTCTTGACATAGCTATTGTTCCAAGGTCATGCCTATTTTCTTGTAGTACTAAAGATCTATTTATCTCTTTAAATCCGATCATAGAGATAGTTAGGGATATATCTCCATGAGGCAAATTATCTAGAATAAACGTGCCATCCACCTGGGATACTGACCCAATAGAAAACGCTTCTGAATAGATGTTGACACCATGAATAGGCGTTTGATCTACATCGTTAACAATAGTTCCTACTACTGATGCTTGCTGAGCAAATATTAAACCCAGAAAGAATACAAATAGCTTATAGATTAAGCTTGAGGTTTTAATAGCCTTCATTATATTCCATGGAAAAAAAGGAATTATAACCTTAGATCTAAAAGGTTTTTAAATAATAGGTGGGTGTTAACACATCAACTAGCGATCTAAAGACCACAGTATGTTGAGGTGACTGTGATAAGCACCCACCTATATCTTATAAAATCCCACTAAGACCGTAATGGTCCTACAAGATCTAAATGGTTGTTATGTCCCTAATTAACTGTGACCGGTACGTTGTTAGTTGAGGTATAGTCAGCATGGCCTTCATGCATAAGCTGAAGCTGAAAACTAGTTGAACCAGAGCTGACCCCAATAACATGAATAGCCATTCCATGCTCTTCATCATGGTCATGGTCGCCCTCTTCATCATGACCTTCTACTTCTACAGTTGCAATGCTTGAGTCAAAACCAGAAACCTCTATTCCATCTTCATGGTCTTCTTCCCCTTCCTCTTCCTCATGCTCGATCTCCTCTCCGTCATGGTCAAGAAAATGGACTGTAAGCTCTAGAGTCTCACCGACAGCTAATGTGACCGTACCGGTCATAGCACCTTCAAACTCTCTGTAAACCTCTGTTCCGCTCTCGTCTTCGAGTACGAAACCTTCTGCATCAGTATGCCCCTCATCATGATGATCATCATGGTCATCATCTTCACAACCTGTTGTGAATAGTAACATACTTGTTAATAATAAAACTACGTGCGGTCTTATATCCCGCAAAAATAAAAACTGCATAAAATGCTCCTTTAAAAAATCTTGTATTAATTATACACTACTCTAGCGGTAGTGTTATCGTAATGGTACTTTTAACTAAAGGAGACTTGGGGGAGGGCGGCTATATAGATTAAATATGGATAGAGAATGATTAAAACTTTCATCCGAAGATAGGGATATTACACTACTCTCATTGAATGACAGATCAATTGTTTCTTGAACAATCAGTCTATTATTTTCTTTTAAACATTTTTCACATTGGTGAGATAGAGAATCATGACTTTCATTATCACAATTTATATCACAGATGTTATAGCCATCATGATGTTCATGATGGAGATCAACATGCAATGTTGCCGATAAGAAAAGAATCGATAATGTGTATGTAATAAAGTGTTTAAACATAATAATCAGCCCGAATATTACACCTTGATCAAAGCTTTGCACAGAATAAATTTAATAGGCTTCCACCTCTAGAAGCTCTACTTCAAATATTAAGGTTGCGCCTGGTGGAATGACATTCCCTGCGCCTTTATCACCATAGCCAAGCTCTGGTGGGATAGTTAATTTTCTTTTGCCGCCAACCTTCATATCCTTTACTCCTAGATCCCAGCCTTTTATAACCGACCCCACACCAAGTGTAAACGTAAAAGGTTCGCGACCAGGATTTAATGAAGAATCAAAAATGGAACCATCTTCTAATGTCCCTGTATAATTCACAACAACTTTATTATAATCCTTCGCCTCTTGACCTTCTCCAACTACTAGATCCTCGATCACTAATCCATTATCCATGGTCTTAACGCTCCTTTTATTACTATCGCAATTATTTACAATAAAGATGATTAACAAAAATATTATTTGATAAGAAAATTTCATTTGATGTCCGTTCATTAACTAACAAAAAAGCGCAGTAAATTTAACTTAGCATGCATAGGTCACAAACTTTATTGATGTAATGACATCTTCATTAAAAAACAAAACGTTAAGGGCAGTCCTTTATTTGCATTTCTTATCTGCATTGGTTGCAGATGATCGTCTATTTCTTAAACAAGCTAAGACCCTTGAAAATAAAACGATCGCAGGCAGATCGATCAAGTTCATTTCAGGTGATGTGATCTTTACTAAAGGGAATCTTATTCTAAATTGCCAAGAGGGGCGGCATTATGAGAAAAATGACCTAGCTGTATTATATAAGAAGGTTTCTGCCATTCAAGAGCAGCGTACATTGACCTGTGATACTATAAAATTCTTCTCAAAAGAGGATCGACTTCTTAGTATTGGAAGTTCCCATATATTAGATCCGGATTATGACCTTAAAGCTGATTCAATTACTGTTTTCACAAAGCAGGATAGCGGTGTTGCATTGGGGAATGTCATATTGAAACAAAAAGGACAGACCATTAAGGCAAATAGAATTGAGTACCAAAAAGATAAAGATCAGGATGGGGTCTCCTATACTGCTATCGGAGATGTCATCATTGAGGATTCATTACGTATCGCTACCTGTGGTAAGGCAAAATATGACCGCAAGAATGAGGTCACCACATTAGAAGTAGAACCTAAAATAACTGAAGATGAACGGGTCCTGTCAGGAGAAAAGATCATTTTACAATATAATAAAGAGGAATTAGAAAGATTACATATACCCAAAAAAGCATTTGCTGTTACTCCGATCGAAGGTTTTCAAAGATCTCGGTCTGATTCTACAGAGATAGGGGATACTCTAAAATATGCTGATCGTATGGAAGGGTCTCAATTAACAAGTTACTTTGAAAATGGGAAACTTGATTCATTAAGGATCGTAGGAATGGCAAAAACATTATACCATGTTTTTGAGGATTCTATCTACCAAGGAAAAAATAATGCATCTGGGGACACTATCATTATGATGTTCATGGAGAATGAATTAAATACTCTTAAAATAATTGGCGGATCTGAGGGGAAGTATATTCCTGACTCTGTTGCTAATGATGTGGATCACCCTGTTATATATTCAGCAAATTACATCAAATACAGGTTAAAAGATGACGAGTCGGATTTTCAAGGAAAGGTCAAAATAAAACATGATAGAACAGATCTGGATGCAGGATTTGTGAGTGTGAATTGGCAAAATAATTTGTTGAATGCATTACCAAGAATGGTGACAGATACGATCAGCGAACCGCTTTTCCCTATCATAAAAGAAGATGGTCGTGATCCAATGACAGGCGATGCTATGGTCTACAATCTTAAAACACGTAAAGGCAAGATAACCAAAGGACAAACCAAAGCAGATGACGGATATTACACGGGTAAAAGGATCCGGAACGAATCGCAAAAGGTCTTTTTTATTGAGAATTCCACATACACTACATGTGACCTTGACACAGCACATTTCCATTTTGAATCAAAAAAAATGAAAATAATTCAAAATGATATCGTCGTTGCAAGACCCATCATACTTCATCTTGGGCAGATACCAATATTTGGTATCCCATTGGGGATCTTCCCACACAAGGGAGGACAACGCCATTCGGGTTGGATCATGCCTTCTTATGGAGACAATAAAAATCGTGGTCAGTATATACAAGGGCTAGGATTCTATTGGGCACCCAGTGACTACTGGGATTCAAAATTCACTCTTGGTTTTGGCGATAAGCAAGGTGCTACATTTCGGATCAATACTCAATATCGTGTTAGATACAAATTCAGCGGAAGCTTGAATTTTTTCAATCGTCAATATCTAAGTGGCACGAGCAATATCATGGACCTCACCGAAGATCGAAGTACGAGTACGACATTACGATGGACACACAAGCAAGAATTAAGGAAAAACCAATCCCTAAATGCTAACGTTACTTATTCAACCAGTGGCGATTATAATAAGAAATATGGTATCTCAGAAGCAGAACGCATGAATCAAAAGGCCATATCCAATATGTCATATTCAAAACGATGGCCAAAATCAAAAAACTCCTTTAGCACAAACTATTATTCTAATCTGGATCTACTTATTGATGAAAAAACCAACCCTGAAAGCAATTACTATGTTAAACCAAACCGAGCAGGTACACAGATCAATATTGAGAATAGTACATTCCCAAAATTTTCTTTCCGACATGGTCAAAGCAACCTTTTTCCAACAACTGCTAAAAATAAAAAATGGTATAATACCATTACATGGAACTATGGATTGAACTATACTAAAACAGATCGCAGATATTATGAATCAGTGGAAATTGATAGTGCACTATTTGATTGGGATAGGGATTCAGATGGTATGCTTTTAGAACAAAATGAGAAAAATAATGGTTGGGTCCATACATCAAATATCAATGCACCTCAAAAGTTATTCAAGTATATATCTATCAATCCAAGCTTAAGTTTAAAATCTGCATGGGTCAATGAGACACAAGAAGGAGTATGGAACGGCTCCACATTTGATAAGTCACCAAAAAAAGGATTTGCTGCACGAACGACCGGGTCTTTTTCAATGAACGCTAATACACAAATATACGGTCTATTTTCAATACCAATTGGACCCGTAAAAGCAATACGACATGTTATATCTCCTTCGATCGGATATTCATGGACGCCTGATTTTTCAAAGCCATTTTTTGGCAATGACCTTGGTTATGTTCTAACAGAAGAAGACTCACTAGGCAATGAGATATTCCATGATCGTTTTGCAGGAACAATGGCTGGTGGGACCCCTCGTTCTGAAAGAAAATCAATGAATTTTGGATTAAATAATATTTTCCAAGCCAAAGTAAAAAAGGGCGATAAAGAAAAAAAAGTGGATCTATTGAATTGGCGAATGAATTCCAGCTATAATTTTGCCGCGGATTCAATGAAACTTGCAAATCTCAGATCGAGTGTCCGTTCCAAGATCGCGGGAAAATTAAATCTAGATCTTAGTATGACCCATGACTTCTATAGATTTGATAAAGATCTAAATCGTCGCATGGCAGATTTCAATAAAAATGATAATGGCATCATCTACCCTAGACTAACAAATGCAAGGCTATCTACAGGATTTAGACTTTCCGGAATGCCCTGGGGAGACCCAAAAGAGACAGAAAGGACCGATCAAGACACAACAGAAGTAGATGAAGATCTTTCAGGGCCAGGATTAGCAAACCCATTAAAGAATATGAGAAATACGCTTGGTAATAAGAAATCTTGGAACAGCAATATAAGTATAAGCTATACATATTCAGCTACAGACCCCTCAAAACCAAAAAAGACCTTTTGGGCTAACACAACATCTACATTCAATGTGACATCTAAATGGCGCGTATCATACCGCGCCAGATTTGATCTTATTCAGCGTGACCTGGTCAGCCACTCATTTTCTATTTATAGGGACCTTCATTGCTGGGAGCTATCTCTTAACTGGACGCCAAGCGGCCTAGGTCAAGGAATAAATTTTAAATTAAATGTGAAGTCTCCTACTCTAAGAGATCTGAAAATTGAAAAAAGGGGCGGTGTCTATTCCGGTGCTGGACTTTAAATCTTCAATTGTACTACTTACATATATGGGAGAAATTCCAGTAACAAAAATGACCTGTCAATGATCTGTCCTGAATGCCATGCTGAATATCTCGATCATATTCAAAAATGTGGAGACTGCCAAGTCCTTCTGGTGGATGCATGTGTTATTGATCTGCCGATTCCTGAGATGACCTGGTCCTCACTACCGCCGTTTGAAGGAAAAATATATGCTGACATGGCAGCAGACCTACTCGATCAGAATTCTATTCCTTATTATCTTAAAATGGATTGGATATCTTCTGCTTTTAATGTTGAGGCTACAAGTTTATCAGGACAAATGGTCCGAATATTCGTACCAGACGAACACAAGGATAAGGCCTCTGAACTAACTTCCTCTATATTTGGCAATGTAAAATGAATCAGATACGCAATATTAAGGGCACCCATGATATCCTTCCTGAAAACAGCCATAAATGGCAAGAGCTTGAGTCCATTGTTAAAAACGTATGCTCTCGATTCGGCTATCAAGAGATCCGGACGCCGATCTTTGAAGAAACAGGCCTATTTTCAAGGAGTGTAGGTGAAGAAACGGATATTGTCTCTAAGGAGATGTATACATGGGAAGATAGAGATGGTACCTCACTTACCTTAAGACCTGAATTAACTGCGTCAGTGGTCCGCTCTTTTATCCAACATAATTTAGGAGGTCAATCTCCTATACAGCGCCTTTTTTACATGGGACCTTTATTCCGACGGGAAAGACCACAAAAGGGTCGTCAGCGACAATTTCATCAATTTGGTGTAGAAGCATTTGGTTCAGCTAATCCTGAACAAGATGCAGAGATCATTGCAATTGCATGGCATATATTGTCACAATGTGGACTGATAGAAAATACAGTATTGAATCTAAATAGCATAGGCTCTGGCGAATGCAGAAATGCATATCGAAATGCATTAAAGGACTATATTTCTCCTCACTTGGATCAATTATCAGAAACAAGCCAAAAACGTTTTATCAATAATCCACTTAGAATTTTAGATACCAAGTCTGAAAGAGAGCTTGACCTTCTTAAGGATGCTCCAAAGATATCTAATTACTATACTGAAGACGACGATACACACCTTGAGTCACTAAAAAACTTTCTAGAGGCAATGAACATCCCTTTTACGATCAACCATAGGCTCGTTAGGGGGTTAGATTATTATACCAAGACCGTTTTTGAATTCAACTCTTCTCAACTTGGAGCTCAGGATGCAATGCTCGGAGGTGGGCGTTATGATGGCTTAGTGGAAGTGCTTGGCGGAAGACCCACCCCAGGGATTGGCTTCGCTGCTGGTATGGAACGTTTTTTAATAGCAATGGATGATCAGGACAGAGGTAATAATGATCCCATTGTGGATATTTACTTTGTATGCCTAGATGAAAAAGGCCTCCCTCGAACCCTTCAACTTTCCAATGAACTTAGAAATAATGGATTTAAAGTGATCTTTGATCCTCTAAGAAGAAGTATGAAATCACAATTGAGAGATGCAAACAGATCTGGTGCGCGGTTCGCTTTGATACTTGGTGAAACTGAAATGAATGATAATGCAATAGGTTTCAAAGACCTAAAGCAAGGCACTCAAAAGACCATTGCACAATCAGAGGTCACAAACTTTTTTGATAATTTGACAAACTGAATTTTACACTATTATATTATATACGCGTGCGTGAGTAACGCAGTTTAGCAAGAAATATAGGATAAAGATAAGAATGAGCAATAAACCATTATTGATCGTGGAGTCACCAACGAAAGTAAAAACAATACAACAATACCTAGGTAGTGAATATGATGTGCTATCATGTGTGGGGCATGTGAAAGATCTACCAAAAAATGATCTAGGAATCAATATCGATGATGGATTTAAGGTTGAACTTTCTGTCCTGCCCGATAAAAAACAGTTCATATCCGAACTAAGAAAAAAGTCCAAAACTGCTGAGCGCGTATTAATAGCAACAGATCCAGACCGTGAAGGAGAAGCGATCGCAGCGCATCTTGCAACAGAGGTTCCTGAAGAAAAGATAGAACGCGTCCAATTTACAGAGATCACAAAAGCAGGAATCGCTGAAGGAATAAATAATATTCGAGAGATCGATAAAGATCTTGTAGACGCACAGACTGCCCGTCGTGTTATTGATCGACTTGTAGGCTATAAAGTATCACCCGTTCTCTGGGCAACGTTGCAAAGCAACATGGATTTTGTAAAAACGAATCTTTCAGCAGGTAGAGTGCAATCAGCAGCAGTTAAAATAATTGTGGATCGGGACCGCTTGAGAGCAAAATTCATTAGGTCCGTTTATTTTGATCTAAAGTCGCTACTGACCAAAACAGGAGAAACAAATTCATTTAATGCAACTCTAGTAAAACTAGATGGTGCAAAAATTGCTAGTAGTAATGATTTTGATTCTGAGACTGGAGAATTAAAAAATAACAATGTAATTCTGTTATCGGAATCTCAAGCTGAAGAACTCGTAAAAGAATTAAAACCGGCAGACTGGACAGTAACCGATATTAAGGAAAAGCCAAGAACCTCTAACCCTAAACCACCCTTTACAACAAGTACCTTGCAGCAAGAAGCAGCACGTAAATTAAGAAGTTCAGCGCGACAGACAATGAGTACAGCACAGCAACTTTACGAGAATGGGTTCATTACATATATGCGAACCGACTCAACCCATCTTTCTGAAGAGGCATTGGCCGGCTCTCGAAAAATAATAAAAGAACTTTATGGAGAAGAATATCTACCAGAAGAGGTAAAAGAGTATGCAACAAAGGTTCGCAATGCTCAGGAGGCCCATGAAGCAATTAGGCCTGCTCATCGTGATTTTAGATCTGTGGAAGAAGTCAAAAAGTCTCTAGGAGACGACGCATCAAAATTATATGATCTTATATGGAAGCGAACAGTTGCAAGTCAGATGAGGTCTGCCAAATTGATGCAAACAGCGGTCACTATTCAAAACCAAAAAGCAGAGTTTCGAGCGAATGGACAGGTAGTTCTTTTCCCAGGCTATATGAAGGTTTATGTTGAAGGAAGAGATAATCCCGATAAAGACCTAGCGAATAAAGAAAGAATTCTACCATCATTTAATGTAGGTGAAAAGCTTACTTGTGAATCAGTTGAAGCAGAATCACATCAAACAAAACCACCTGCGCGCTATACTGAGGCTTCCCTGGTAAAGTCATTAGAAGAAAATGGTATTGGTAGGCCCTCCACTTTTGCATCCATTCTAGCCACTATTGTTAGAAGGGGGTATGTAGATCGAAAAAGTGGAAAACTCTCACCCACTTATCTTGGTCTAGCTGTTACGCAACTCCTTGAAAATCATTTTACCAATCTAGTTAGTAAAGAATTCACAGCTAAAATGGAAGATGGACTAGATGAAGTATCAAGAGGTGAATTGGATGCGATACCATTTATGACAAATTTTTATAGAGGCGGAGGGCGATTTGCAGGCCTGGAGAATATGCTCGGAGAAAAAGTTGATATACCAACAGCCTGTTCAATTGCGATGCCTGAAAAGATCGCTGAGACAACTGAAGGAAGGATCGGCAGATACGGCCCCTACCTTCGACGCGGTGATGATACAAGGTCGATTCCTGAAGACATATATATGGGTGACCTCACATTAGATACAATTGAAAATATATTTAGCCAAGAAACAAAAGAAGACGAGCCCTTAGGCAATGACCCAGATTCAGGGGAATCAATTTGGATCAAAAAGGGGCCCTATGGTCACTATGTACAATTAGGCGATACAAAAACACGTAAAGGGATACCAAAAAACTATGATCTGAACGCTGTTGATCTGGAATACGCCTTGAAACTATTATCTTTACCAAGAGATGTTGGAATGCATCCTGATACTAATGAAATGGTTACAGCAGATTATGGTAGATATGGTCCATACATAAAGTGTGGGAAACAAAATGCCGCTATAAAAGGTACAGAAACTCCTTTGGATATAACCCTAGAGCGAGCGATCGAATTATTAGCAAATCGAAATAAAACAAGTTCAGAACTAAAAAACTTAGGTAAGCACCCTGAAACCGGCGAGGATCTGGTTGTTAAAGATGGCAGATATGGTCCGTATATTAGTGATGGTAAAGTAAACGCTGCATTAAAAGGCGAACTATCACCAGAGACCATTACTTTGGATGAGGCAGTAGACCTTATTAACAAACGAAGACTAGCTCCTCCTAAAAAAAGAAGATCTAAAAAAAAGAAAAAATGAAAGTGATCGATCTTCATCTTACTCCTTAATTTCTATATCTCTGCATGAACAAAACCATTGAAAAGATAGTATCACTATGTAAGCGTCGGGGATTTATTTTCCAGAGCTCAGACATTTATGGTGGTTTTTCAGCTGTATATGATTATGGACCTTTGGGTATTGAACTAAAAAATAACATATCCCAGCTATGGTGGAAAGAGATGACCCAGACCCATGAAAATATTGTAGGGCTTGATAGTGGTATTTTGATGCATCCAAAGATCTGGGAAGCTTCAGGTCATGTTGGTGCTTTTAATGACCCTTTGGTTGATTGCAAGCAATGTAAGGCACGGTACCGCGCTGATGAATTTTCAGAGGATTTTAATTCTCTGGACTGGACAGAAATCAAATGCCCTAATTGTGGTACTACTGGAAAAATGACTGAGCCAAGGCAATTTAATCTTATGTTCAAGACCCATGTTGGCCCGGTTGAAGAGACAGGTACAGAAGCCTTTCTCCGTCCAGAAACTGCCCAAGGTATATACGTGAATTATCAATTAGTGCAGGGTGCTATGCGTATGAAAATACCCTTTGGGATCGCACAAATTGGAAAGGCATTTCGCAACGAGATAATTGCTCGAAATTTTATTTTTCGAACGCGAGAATTTGAACAAATGGAAATGCAGTATTTTGTAAAACCTGGTACCGATGATTCTATCATGAAAGAGTGGAAAGAAAAACGTTTTCAATTCTATCTTGACCAGCTTTGTATTGTTGAAAAAAAATTACGCTATAAAGAACATGGTGAAAATGAACTTGCTCACTATGCTAAAGAGGCCTGGGACATTGAATATGAATTTCCTTTTGGATGGTCAGAGATCGAAGGAATACATAATAGGACTGATTATGACCTTTCCCGCCATGAAGAATTCTCTGGGAAAAATCTCAACTATTTTGACCAGCCCAATAACGAAAGATTCTTGCCCTATATTATTGAAACGTCTGCAGGTTTGAATAGAATGCTATTGACCGTACTTGCAGATGCTTACTGGGAAGATGAGGAAAATAATAGGGTCGTTATGAAATTACATCCCCGTCTAGCTCCTGTAAAAGCAGTGGTCTGCCCATTGGTAAAAAAAGATGGTCTACCCGAAAAAGCTAGAGAGATAATGGATATACTCAAACCTCATTTTAAAATTGTCTATGACCAACAAGGTTCAATTGGTAAAAGATATTATAGGCAGGATGAAGCAGGTACCCCTTTTGGTATAACAGTCGACCATCAATCTTCTGAAGATAATACGGTAACTCTTAGACACCGTGACACTCAGAAACAGGACCGTGTTTCTATAGATAAGCTCGTCAACACTATCCAAGAGAATATATAAGAAATTATCTTGACTACTTATTGGGTCCCTAATGAGATTCTAATTTAGTATTTGGTTTAAATTCAAAACCTCGAACACAAAATTTTCATATCTTAAGCGCGTTGATACATACTAGAAATATATTCATTATCCTCATCATCTTATTGAATGTTAATTGTGAAAGACCGGTGACCGTAGATGAGAATACTTATAGTAAAATGATATCGCATCGAAATTTGGGGCTTTCATTTTTAGAGGAAGAAAGATATTCTGATGCACTAAATGAGTTCGAAATGTTAGTGAATATTGCTGATGAAGAACCGTTGGGTTACGCTAATCTAGGCTTAACCTATATGCGCATGAGCGGAGAATTACAACAGTCAGAAGAGTGGTTACAAAAAGCTTTATTATTAGCGCCAGATCATCCGGATATTTTGTTTCTCCTTGCAAAGGTATATGAATTGACAGGCAGGCAGCCAAAAGCAAAAGTTGCACTTGATAGAATACTTGATAAGCACCCCAATCATGTAAGGACACTATACCAACAAGGTCTCTATTTTTCAAAATCGAATGACCCAAGTGATCTAAAAAAAGCAGAAGGTCATTTTATGACAGTAAGTAAAAAACTTCCTGGCAACATTGCTTCTTCATTGAGGTTAATAGAGTTATTGATCAATGATGAAAATCACAGTGATGCATTATTCCATCTTCAGACACTGCAACAAACACTTCCAAGATTATCTGATGACTCAAGTAAACTAATACGAAAGATATTGGATCTTTTGCATAATCGTGAAGCATCAAAGGCTAAAATTCCTTTAATAATGTTGCATAACTTATTAAAGCCAACCGATATATATCAGGGCTCAATAGCAGAATTACGAGGCACAAATGGACCTATAGCAGGTAAACCAATATTTCGATTTATAAATACAAAAGTAAAACAAAAACATAAAAAGGATGAGATCCCTAATAATGTTGTTTTTACTGATGTAAGCAGCTCTCTAGGATTAAGCGATATTTTTTCGACAAAAAAATCGACTGAGCAAAATAAACAAGAAGATTACACAATAATTACATTGGGTGACCATGACTCAGATGGTGATCAAGATCTTTTTGTATCTAGTTGGTCAAAAGAACAAAATAAAAGCACACAATATTTATTCGACTATGATAATGGGATCTTTTCAATGAATAATTCGATTTCAGTTATTGAAAATGATTCAAAAGATATATCTGCAACATTTGTGGATTATAATAATGATGGATACCTAGATATTTATATAAGTAATAAGAAAAAAGATAGACTATATCAAAATCTAGGTGAAGGAAGCTTTGAGCAGATTAATATCCCTGGGATTGATGAACACAGCAGTAAAGTATTATTTATGGACTTTGATCTTGAAGGTGACCTCGACCTATTCCTTTGTACTGATACAAAAGACATGTTGTTTCGAAATAATTCAGATGGTAGTTATACTGAAATAGGTCATGATGCAGGATTGTCCAATGAGGTCTCTCTAACAAGAGATGCTATTTATTCAGACCTTGATGATGATGGTGATGGTGATCTATTTATATTGAATATGAATGGTGAGAATCTTTATTATGATAATCTCCGACAGGGTTCTTTTAAAAATATTATATCTTCTTCTGGATTAATTAGTAGTAATACACCGGGTGTAATTGCAAAAGGAGATTATAATAATGATGGCTTGATCGATATCCTTTTTACTGATCTTTCAGGGAAGATGAATGAACTATACAGGAATCTTGGAGATGGAAAATTTGAGGCCGAACAAAATTGGGACAAGATCAAGAGACGTTTACAAGGAATACGTGGATATGATGCAGAATTCTTTGATCTTGACAATGATGGTCATTTAGATATATTAATATCAGGCAATAGCACAGAGGGCCAAACATCTGGCCTGTATTTATTTTATAATAATGGTTCAGGGAAGTTCTCAGATGCTTCTTACTTAATTCCCGAAGGATATGGAGCTGTCAAACAACTAAATGCAACTGATCATGATAATGATGGAGATATAGATATATTTTTTACAGATTCTAAAGGTAAGGTCAATGTGCTACGTAATGATGGTGGAAACATTAACAATTATTTAAAGATCAGTTTAATTGGTCTTCGCACAGGGAGTAGTAAAAACAATTACTTTGGATTAGGTGCTAAAATAGAAATAAGAGCAGCAGATCTTTACCAATCTCATTACGTTGATCAACCTATCGCACACTTTGGACTAGGGAATAGAGACAGTGCTGATGTAGTACGAGTGGTCTGGAGCAATGGTGTTCCCCAAAATCATTTTAAACCAGATATGAATCAAACCATTGTTGAAACACAAGTATTAAAAGGATCTTGCCCGTATCTATTTGGCTGGAATGGAGATCAATATGATTTTATTACTGATGTACTCTGGCCTAGTGCCCTTGGAATGCCTTTAGGGATAATGGCAGGTGAGCCATTGTTTGCTTTCCCAAATTCAACTGATGAATATTTAAGGGTTCCTGGAGAGAAGCTAAAAATGAAGGATGGGTATTACTCTCTAAAATTCACAACAGAATTATGGGAAACACCTTACCTTGATAATATTAAGCTAGTAGCTATTGATCACCCTAAGGATATGCATGTATACGTTAATGAAACATTCGTTCCACCGCCCTTTCCCCCATCACGCGTCTATGGGTTTAAAACTAAGTTTTTACCTATCGCTGCAATAGATGGTCAGGGGAATGATCAATTACAAAAAATAAGCTACCAAGACGATGAACATATTGCAAATCTTCATTCTGAAATGTATCAAGGCGTGACAGAACTCCATGATCTCATATTGACATTTAATGACCTAAGCAATTCAGATTCACTCTTTCTATTTCTTCAAGGATGGCTTTTCCCTACTGACGCCAGTATTAATGTGAATCTTTCACAATCTAATAAATTGAATTCAATATTTCCTTTTCTTCAAGTACCAAACGAAAATGGGAATTGGATCACAGTGGTAGATAACATGGGTTTTCCTAAGGGTAAGAATAAAACGATGATAATTGATCTTACAGATAAATTTATTACAAATGATCATCGTGTTCGTATTCGAACCAATATGCAGATATACTGGGACCATATATTTATAGCAAGTGATGTTTCAGGAAACGTATTTAATAAGACAGAGCTTTCTCCGATTTATGCAGATCTACAATACCGTGGATTTTCTGAATTAGATAAAAAAGACTACGGCAGTCCTCACATCCCAGATTATTATTCTATAACTCAAGGGCAAAAATGGCGTGATCTAATTGGGTACTATACAAAATATGGCGATGTACTACCACTCTTATTGAATTCTGATAGCAAATATGTCATTATGAATGCTGGTGACGAGATAAGTCTACAGTTTGATGCGACCTCACTTCCTGAACTAGAGAAAGGATGGCGTCGAGATTTTCTCTTTTATAATGATGGTTGGCTAAAAGACGGTGATCTGAATACTGCCCAAGGGCAAACCGTTGAGCCTATTCCTTTTCATGGGATGAGCTCATATCCTAACGGGGCACAGGATCAGTACCCTGAGACCGATGAATATTCTGCATATAGAGAAGAATATAATACAAGGATCATCACAACAGATAAATTTAAAAATTCTATAAAAGATCTATCAAATAACTAGATAATATATAAATTATACTATTATGTTTGAGATATTACTCTAACTAGATAAAAAAATGACACCAACTATGTCAATTAGATCATTCAATATAGGATTCATTATCCTTTATGTTCTTTTATCCTTGGATATGTGCCTTGCAAATAATTCTGAAGAAGCAATATTTCTAAAAGATAAAAGCCAAACTTCAGGTATAGACTTTGTCCATTACGCCCCACGTCCACGCTGGTGTGAGATCGGGCCTTCTGTTGTTGGTGCCGCCACGAATGAAGGACTGAGTCTCGTATTTGAAGAAGAAAAAGAATACTGGAAATCAAATAATCGTCTTCTCACCATGGATGAATTTGCCAATGTGCATTTAATCAAAATGAACGGATCTGGGGGTGCATGGATCGACTTTGATAAAGATGGGGACTGGGATCTATATCTTGTTAATTGCCAAGGAGAAGAAAAAATCACTAATGCACTTTATGAGAATCTTGGTAATGGGAAATTTCTAAAAGTATTTAATTCCGGAGCAGAAGATGATGGTGAAGGCATGGCTGTATCTGTTGCAGATTATAATAACGATGGGTATCCAGATATATTTATTACCAATTATGGTAATTTTAAATTATTACGTAATAACGGGAATAAAACATTTAGCAATGTAAGCGATCTCGCTTTTCCAGATGGTATTAAAGACTGGTGGTATGGTGGGTCTACCTGGGGAGATTATGACCTGGATGGCGATCTAGATCTATATGTATCTGGCTATGTTGATTTTTCTCGTAGACCCCAATATACTAGTTTAAGGTTTCCAATGGATTTCGGTGGATTACCTAACACATTATATAAGAATAACGGTGATGGAACTTTTACAGATGTCACCTCTGGTGTCAATGTTTTAACTGACGCATCTAGAAAATCAATGCAGGCCATTTTTCATGACTTTAATGAAGATGGATTCCCTGATCTATTTGTAGCAAATGATACGGATGCAAATGGTTTTTATCTTAATCGCGGTGATGGAACATTCAAGATCTTTTCAGGCCCAAGTGGACTGAGCACTACAGATGGGAGTATGGGAATTGCACTTGGAGATATAAATATGGATGGATTGACCGATCTGGTATATACTAATTATGCTGCTGAAGTGAATACATTAGCATATCTTATTGATAATAACAGTACCAATGATGGAATAATACGAAATGCTGTTTTTACACATAGTTTTGATTCTCCAATGGTGCATAAACTTTCTTGGCCAAATATAAGCTGGGGTCCAGGACTATTTGACTTCGATAATGATGGGGATCTTGATCTTTTTTTTGCAAATGGACATTTGAACTCTGTCAGTGGGGATAACAGACAATCAAACTTATTGTTTGAAAATGATGGGAAAGGTTTTTTTACAGATGTATCCTCAAATTCAGGAATCCTTTCAACAGGAAAAAGAATTCACCGTGGTGCCTTATTTGCAGACTATGATAATGATGGCAAAGTAGACATGTATATTACAGTTAATGGACAACAAGTAGAGGATGGGAAAGGAAATAATATTTTTGATGAGAACCAAGGGAGAGGAATCTTATTTCATAATGAAACTAGTACAAAAAATAATTGGCTAAAGGTCCGCCTTGAAGGTAAAACATCAAATCGAGATGGCTTTGGTGCAGTTGTGAGTGTTGTGAGCAATGATCAAGAGCAAAAGCAAGCTCTAGTATCGGGGCAGGGTTACTTTTCTTGTAATGCCCAGGAACTGTATTTTGGGCTCAAAGAGACCAATAAGGTTGACAGGGTCAATGTTAGTTGGCCCAGTGGTATAAAACAATCATTTCAAAATGTCTCTACAAAACAGACTATATACATTGTAGAAGGTGAAAAAATGTATGAAAACACACTAACACTTAATGACCATTAGATCATTTTGTATAAATTTCCTGAAAAATAAGACCCACCTATTTTTTCTTCTAGTTTTCTGCTTATCTTAGATATTTTTTTAATATCAATTCCAATATTGTAACCCAGATTATCAAGCATATATATTGTGTCTTCTGTTGCTATATTGCCACTTGATCCCTCAATAAATGGAGAACCACCTATCCCCCCCATTGAGGTATCTATTTCATTTATATCAAATTTTAAAGCTTCATTAAGATTTAATAACCCCAATCCGTTTGTATTATGAAGGTGCATACTTATCTTTATATTAGGAAAGGTCTTATAAATAATATCTAATACGCTATAAACATCATTCGGTCGTGCCATTCCAGTAGTGTCGCAAAGTGAAATTCTAGAAATACCCATTTCCAATATATCAGATAATCTTTTTATAACATTCATTTGATCTATGGTGTCATCATAAGTAGAGCCCCAGACACATTGCAGACCAGCTCGTAATTGCATTTTATTTTTATCCGCAGTGGATACAATTTTCTTCAGATTATCAATCGACTCTGGAATGCTCATACCCAAATTATTATAACTATATGTTTCGCTAATAGATATTGACGTCTCGATCTTTGTCAGTCCTGCTCTAATGGCCCTTTCAACACCTATTTGATTAAATACTAACCCACTAAATTGGACACCTTTTACGATGGGAAGTAATTTTACAAGTTCCTCTGCATCTGCCATTGAAGGAACACGCTTTGGATTAACAAAGCTTGTGACTTGGATATTCCTTATACCAGATTCTATAAGACTCTCTATAATAGATAATTTGTAGTCTATGCTGATATCTTTTTTGATGATCTGTAGACCATCTCTAAGGCCTACCTCCATTATTTCAAAATTTTTGGTCATTTTTATTATGTGAAATTATTTGACATTCGATAAATACTTACCTTTAAATATGTGTTGTTTAGAAATAAGTCAAAAAACAATAAATATGTAAAAATCTTGTAATTTTTAATATTATTGCATTATATTTTGAAAATTTTGACCCACGGGTCAAAAAATCCACAACAAACCAAAGGAGCAAACGTATGTACAAATCCATATGGATTTATCTTACCCTTAGTGTATCCCTACTTATTGGTCAAAGTGTATCTGGAACTGTTACTGATCAAAATGGCAACAGTTTAGCAGGTGCAAATGTCGTAGTAGAAGGTACAAATAGAGGTGCAGCAGCAGATGCATCTGGTAGTTATACTATTACAGATGTAAGCGCAGGTAGCTATACAGTAACTGCATCTTTTATTGGATATTCCTCATCAAGTCAATCTGTTAATGTTGGTTCAAGCGGAGCTACGGTGAATTTTACCCTTTCTGGGGCTGCTTTAGCCGGAGCTGGTGTTTTTGTCACTGGAACCAGAGCAGCAGGTAGAACAGCTATGAAATCTCCAACACCCATCGATGGCTTTGATAGTCAAACATTACGTCGCCAAGGAAATGGTGATATGACTGAGACTCTCAAAAATCAGGTCCCTTCATTTAGTGCTACACCGCTCACAGGAGATGGTGCTGCTTTTGTAAGGCCTACATCAATGCGTGGTCTTCCGCCAGATAATACTTTAGTATTAACAAACTCAAAGAGAAGACATCGCTCGGCACTTATATCTCACTTTGGTGCTGCTATGAATGTTGGAGCACAAGCTGTTGATATTGGGATGATTCCTAGTATTGCTGTAAAGCGATTAGAAGTTCTGCGAGATGGTGCATCAGCTCAATATGGATCTGATGCAATTGCAGGAGTTATGAATTTTATCTTAAAAGATAATAATGAAGGTGTACAGTTTGAAGTAATGAGTGGACATTGGATGACCGCAGAAAATGGCCGTGGCGGTGAACAAGATGTAACTGCCGCAGCAAATATTGGCATGCCTCTGTCTGATGATGGGTTTTTAAATGTTAGTGCAGAATATTCTGTTCGCCCTGAATTATCGCGAGGATTTCAACATGCTTCAGCAGCTGATGGTTATAGAGGTTGGACATCAGATCAAGGAACTGGATTTGATACTAAAACAGATAATACTGATGAGTGGCAAACTGCGATGAACTGGGGTCGGCCACTAAATAATGGCTTCCGTTCCGTATGGAATGCTGGAATGACCGTTGGTGATGGCGTTGAAGCATATTCTTTTGGTAATTATGCTGATACCTATGGTGAATATAGTTTCTTCCTTCGTGCACCAGGTAAGTCAGGAGCTCTAACGGCAATTCCTTTAGACCCTACAGATCCTTCAAAAGGGAACTATTCCTGGGGTGATACATATCCTCTAGGTTTTACACCACTATTAGAAGGCCATGGCACAGATTTTAGTGCGGTTGTAGGTGTTAAAGGTGAAGACCTTGGTGGATTTGGAGTAAACTACGATGTTAGTACCAGTTATGGATCGAATCATATTCATTATCTACTAACTAATACCTTGAATCTTTCATGGGGTCCTAATTCACCGCATGATTTCGAGATCGGTGATCTTCAACAGGCAGAAACGAATTTTAACGCAGATTTTACTTATCCAATGGGAGATATGAATCTTGCATTTGGTGCAGAATGGCGTGAAGAAGAATACACAATGTTCCAAGGCCAAAAAGAAGCTTGGATGGCTGGACCTTGGTCAATGGTGCATCTTCTAGTAGATCCTGTTGCGAGTGCAGCTCTACAAGCAGAAACTGGAGTATCAGATACAACCGTTAATTATACTGCTCCAGGTCTTGCTGCTAATGGCATGCCGGGTACCAGCCCTGATGCAGCAGGTGTTTTTGCACGACAAAATACAGCCTATTATGCTGATGTAGAATATGACATGGGCGCACTACTCGTTCAAGCAGCTGTTAGATTAGAAGATTTTTCAGACTTTGGAAATACAACCAATTTTAAGGTAGCTGGAAGATATTCTTTGGGTAACCTCGCAACTTTACGTGGCGGTTATTCTACAGGATTTCGAGCTCCTACTCCTGGACAGTCTAATTACACAGGTGTTGTGACATCTTTTGATGGCGTGAGCGGACAGCAGATACAGGAAGGAACCTTGAAACCAGATGATCCGCTATCTATTTTAATGGGTGGCGCACCATTGGTTCCTGAAGATGCCGTTAATCTAAATGCTGGTTTTACAACAAGCATGGTCAGTGGCTTAAACTTATCTGTTGATTACTATCAGATCGATGTGACCAATAAAATTATTAAGTCTAGGTCATTAACCGTTCCGGAAGGAAGTAGTCCAACATTTACAGATATTGCACTTTATACAAATGCACTAGACACTAAAACATCAGGAATAGATGTAGTTGCGGACTATTCTTTTGGAAATACTAGAATTGGTTTAGCTGTAAATAATAATACAACTGAAGTTGTAACGCAGCGACAAGTAAATGGAGTAGACCCAGTTAGTGAAGGCGGCGTACAAAATATTGAAGAAAATCTACCACAAACTCGTGTTTCAACATCAGTAACACATAATTTTGGTGGAGCTCTTTCTCTTATGGCGCGTGTAAACTACTATAGTGAAACTGTAGATGAACGGGGAACAAAAGAAGTGGTTGATCCGACACAACTGGTTGATCTAGAATTGAACTATCGTGTCAGTGATAATCTTTCTGTTGTTTTAGGTGCTAATAATGCACTAAATACATTCCCAACTCAGATTGAAACACGTATATCTCAAGGGATGCCTTACCCTCGTCGTACACCTATTGGTTATCACGGTGGTATGCTATTTACTAAACTAACCTATAACTTCTAAAATTCCTTTTTTAAAAAAGGTATAAAAAAGCGGCGATATTTTTATCGCCGCTTTTTTTATACAAGATCTTATTATTAATTAGTTGAGGGTCTTGGTAACTCTATTTTCTACTATAAGATATTAAAGTTCCGAATCTTTCAAATTAGAAAATTTCTCATTAAAAAATATAGCTGTAAATCCATCACAGGTACAATTTGTAGCAGTTCTAAACATATCAGGTAATCCTCCTGATAATGCTATCCAAGTAGTTATAAATATCGTTGTCTGTCCTTCATCTAAATTCAATAATGATGCAAATAGAGTAGAACTCCATAAAGCAGTGCCCATACCTGCCGGCAATCCTGGTGCAGCTATAGTAAATAACACTATTGCAGGCCAAGCGACAAGAAGAGCTGTCAGAGTGATTGGAATATCAAAAACAATCGTCATGATAAAAGGAGCATATGCTACATATGCCAGAGCACTACTATCTAAGTTAATAACCGCACCAATAGGGATAACAAATCCAGCTATGGATGGGTTCACGCCGTATTTTTTTACATTATTTAAATTTATTGGAAGAGTTGCTAAGGAGGAACAAGTTCCAGCAGCAAATACAGCAGTTGGTAAAAAATATTCTCTTATAACTTTTCTAATTGATTGTTTCGCAAATAGCTTGATCACAATTAATTGATAAATGATCAACCAAATAACACAAAGAGCAAATGTGTAAAATGTCATCAAAAAATAGTATTTCATACTTTCTGATGCCCCTGTGTTCACTCCCAAATTGATACCTAAAAAAAGTACAACTATAGGCATAATCCTACTTATAAATGGAATAGAATTATCCATCCAGTGATCAAACAGGTCTAACATTCTTTGCAATAAGTTAATTTTTGTTGATAATAGTCCTATAAAAACTGCAAACAGGATTGCAACAAACGGTAACGAAGAGCTTGATGCGTTTCCATTCAATGTTGTGAACATTGTATATACTTGCTCGATCATTCTACCTTTATTATTGGTAATCTCTATATTAAAAAGGAATGAAGAAAATATAAGACCCACCAACCCTGCAAATATTGAAGTAAGTAAATACCACCCAATAACACTAGCTGCAAGGTTTCCAGTGCCCCTTTTTGAACTTAATTTGTTTACAGCTGGGCTCAACGCTATAAAAATAAGAATTGGTACGATCTTAATAAATCCTTTTAATACACTATGCGTCGTTGAGGAAACAATTATAAGACTATCACCATATCCTGCGCCAATAATTATGCCAAGGAACAAAGCAATTAATGACCATAAGTACCCTGGTATTCTTTTTATAAAATCATTCATGTTTTCAATCAAAATCTAATTCTTTTTTATGTCTCTTATTAGGCTGTACTTTTATCCATAAAGTAGATCTTTAAGGTTTGGTTTTTATTATTCTGTTTGAATATGATGATCTCAAGTCTTTATTTCAAATAGAATTCTTTATATCTTCTTTTGAAATACGAAGCATAAAAACAATCATGAGTAGAAATGACATAATCAAAGCTAACTGCCCAATTGAAAGAATTGGGAATGATAACGGACATCATTTTTTTGGTTATTATAATAAAAGCGTTTGGGACTGCAGCAATAGATACATTCTAGCTAATAGGTTCAATAAAATGGTAAAAGATGTCGAACTTGATGATGAATTAGATATCGGTTTTTACGATACAAAAATTAATACAGGAAAATTCAATAAAATTGGATCAACTACATCATGGAATTGGCAAATGGGCAATCAAACTCAGTGGTTAGATGGACTTAATGGTAAAAAAGTTATTTATAACATTAGAACAAATAACCCCTCAAGCCCCTATCCAGAATTTTCTTCACGTATAATAGATATTGAAAATGGTGAAAGCCAAAACCTGCCGTTGCCTGTTTATATTACAGCACAAAATAGTGATTATGCACTATCTATAGATTATAGAAGGCTATTTATCACACATGAAACAATTGGCTATCAATCAAAAGAGCAATATCAAGATATGGAATTAGCTCCTGACGATGATGGTATCTATAATATGAATATTTTGCTTGGTACATATTCTTTGATCTGTAGCTATCAACAACTAAAAGACTTTCATTATGTAAGCTCAATGGAAAAAGCTACTCATTGGGTTTCCCATATTGAGATCTCGCCTGATTCAAAAAGAATCTTATTTTTACATCGATGGAGTGAAAGATTAGAAGATGAAACATGTTTTTTACATCGTTTAATCTCTATGAATCCAGACGGAAGTGAAATGTGCTTACTTGAATGTTCAGACCATCCATTACCACAACTTAAAAAAAGTTTTAATGCTGAAGGCGTCGGTACTTTTGATTATGAAAAATCAGAATATCAAATATCGCATCCTACTTGGAAAAACAATACACAAATAATGGTCTGGAGCCCCCACAAGGATGAAATCCATTACCACTTATATGATGATAGAAGTAATAATGTAGAAATAATTGGACCCAATGTGCTAACTGAAAATGGACATATGACATATTCACCTGATGGTAATTGGTTATTAAGCGACACCTATCCTGATGATAAAACAAATGAGAGAATCCTATTTATATATCACGCAGAAACTGGAATTCGTTACGATGTAGGCAGTTTTTATGCAGATCCAAACCTTGGAAAGATCAACAGATGTGACCTTCATCCTCGCTGGGACATGAATGGTACTAAAATATGTATAGATTCTGTTCATGAGAATGAACGTCAAATGTATATTATTGATGTTTCAGCAATTGTAACTAAAAGTTAAAGATGATTGGTGTAATAGGTGGAATGGGGCCTTATGCAGGTATAGACCTTGTTAAAAATATATTTGATATGACAAAGGCGTCATCTGACCAAGAACATGTTCCTCTATCAATGATCTCTCTCCCGCATTTAATTGAAGATAGGACCGCATTTTTATTAGGTAAATCTCAAAACAACCCTGGTATTATTTTATCAGAAATTGCAATGAAATTAATCGAGCAAGGTGCAACGGCTATAGGAATGCCTTGTAATACAGCTCACTCGCCTAAGATCATTAGTGAGATAATGAAACGAATACCTAAGCATATCATATTTGTGAATATGATCGAAAAAGTGGTGGAGCATATAATGAAAGAATATCAGCAAATATCAAAAGTTGGTATTCTAGCAACATCTGGCACTCTTCAAACAAAAATTTATGATGAAGAGCTAGAGAATAATGATCTAATACCAATTGTGCTTTCTGAAAATGATCAAATGACACTTGTTGATCCATCCATTTATGATAAAGGGTATGGTATTAAATCAAATTCTGATCCCGTATCAAAAAACGCAAAAGAAAATCTAGAGAAAGCAATTGATGTATTAGGTAATGATGGTGCTGAAGCAATTATATTAGGTTGCACTGAAATTCCATTAGCTATTAAAAGAACACAGCATGATTCATTACCACTGATCAATACTACAAAAATCCTTGCCACAGCTTTGCTATTAGAAACAAAGCCTGATGCAATAAATATTGAATGAATACAACTGGGTCAACATTAACCCATTTACAGTGTTCAAAATGCGATATTGAATATTCTAAAGATTCTATTCATGGTCTTAGCCCATGCTGCTCCTTGCCATTATTCCCCAAATATGATATAGATAAAGCCAAAACCGTATTTAAGCAAAATGATCTTATTGATCGGCCACCAAATATGTGGCGCTATAAAGAGATGATGCCTATTCATTATCAAGATAATATTACAACATTAGGTGAAGGATATACACCATTGGAAAAGGCTGGGCCATTAGGAAAAAAGTTGGGTTTTAATAACCTGTATTTAAAAAATGAATCAATTAATCCAACCGGATCATTTAAAGATAGAGGAATGAGTGCCGCTATATCAAAAGCAAAAGAATTTGGTTTAAAAAAGATATCTATTCCCACCGCTGGTAATGCTGGTGGATCAACAGCGGCTTATACTTCGAAAGCTGGACAAGAAGCTTTTATTTTTATGCCTTCGGACACACCAAAACCGTTTCAAATTGAATGTGCTCAATATGGGGCTCATGTCAACATGATCGATGGATTTATTAGTGACTGTGGAAAGATCGTTGGAAAACGAAAAGAAAAAGAAGGTTGGTTTGATATATCTACACTAAAAGAACCCTATCGTGTGGAAGGTAAAAAAACAATGGGTTATGAATTAGCAGAACAACTTAACTGGGAATTGCCCGATGTAATTGTTTATCCCACAGGAGGAGGCACCGGTATTATTGGTATGTGGAAAGCATTCAATGAAATGGAATCCCTTGGTTGGATAAATAGCAATAGACCTAAAATGATCTCTATACAATCAGATGGTTGTGCTCCCATAATACGAGCATTTGAGACTGGTAAAAAAACAGCAGAGTATTTTAATGACCCAAAAACTAGAGCATTAGGGCTAAGGGTTCCTGTAGCTGTAGGTGATTTTCTTATCTTGGAATCAATTCGAAAAAGCTCTGGCTTCGCAATGAGTGTATCAGATGAAGAACTCATGGAAGGTGTGAAATGGATAGGAAAGCACGAAGGAATCTTTTCTGCGCCAGAAGGAGGTGCAACCGTTGCTGCTTTGCCAAAATTGTTGGACCTTGGAGTCATTCATAATAAAGATAGAATCATATGCTTTATAACAGGCACAGGATTAAAATATATAGATCTTTATTAATAATATATCTTGAGTTATTTTAATTCAGAATAAATTCCCAATAATATTAGATTTATCGTGAACAAGATTAAAAGATCCCCCACGTTGCTTATCAATGAAAAGGTCAAAGCCATGTGGAAACAAGGTGAAGATATCCTTCATGCAGCGTTTGGTGAATCAAGGTTCCCCGTACATCCTGACCTATCCAAAGCATTAAATAATGGAATATCGAATCGTTCTTACCTTTCGTCTTTAGGGACTAAAAGACTCAGAGCCAAGATCGCTCATTATTATACGAAAAAACTTAATAAGAAGATCTCCTATGATCAAGTGATCGTAGGTATTGGCAGTAAATCTCTTCTTTATTCAATTATCAAAGCGATAGATGGAGACCTCCTATTACCAAAACCTTCATGGGTCTCATATTCTAGTATTGCAACCATGTGTAATAGAGGAATTACACGATTTGATCTTGATAAGGATAATGGATACAAATTAAACATAGAGTCATTGAATAATGCTTATGGTTCAGCAAAAATGAATGGGTCAAACCCATCTATGTTGGTTTTAAACTCACCGAATAATCCTGTTGGAAATTCTTTCTGTAGATCTGATATTGAATTAGCAACTAGTTGGTCTAAAGAAAACAGCATTACGGTTCTTAGTGATGAGATATATAGTCTAATAACTTTTAAGGGCAATAGCCACCACACGCCTTTATCCTATTACCCAGATAAAACAATCATTTTCAGTGGATTGAGTAAACATTTATCTCTAGGCGGTTGGCGACTTGGGGTGGCTATCCTTCCAAGAAATTCTTTTGGTAAACAGTTGATCTCTAAATTCGAGTCTATTGCAGGCAGTATTTGGTCTTGCGTTCCTGCTCCCTTCCAAGTCGTAGGAGAAACAGCTTTTAGTGACAATAAATCTATTGAGGATTATATCAATGTATGTGCCAACATACATAGAATACGTACACATTTTATTTATGATCATTTTCAAGATATTGGTATTGATTGCCCCAGGCCAGCTGGAGGATTTTATATCTATGCATCATTTAAAAAATGGAGTGATCGATTATCAAAAAAAGGGATAATATCTTGTACTTCTCTTTCTGAATATTTATTGGATAAATATAAAATAGCAACCTTGCCTGGATCAGTTTTTGGCGATGATCCTGAAAATTTATGTCTTAGAATATCATCTAGCTATTTGGATATGGAGACAGATGAGGCTGCGCAAAAGATATTAGATAATTATAATGATGGCGCTGATGAGAAATCTTTTATTAATGATCATCATCCAAGGTTAAAACTCTTTCTATCAAAAATGACCGATTTCTTAAATACTGTAAATAAATAACAATGAAAGAAGTTGTTATCATAGATGCTGTTAGATCACCTATAGGCAATGTTGGCGGCTCGCTTGCAACCATTCGCCCTGATGATCTTCTAGCAGATATATTGAAAGGATTGGTCAATCGAACAGGAATCGACCCTGCTTTGATAACAGATGTTTATGCAGGTTGTGGCAATCAAGCTGGTGAAGATAATCGTAATGTTGCCAGAATGGCCACGCTACTTGCAGGGTTTCCCGTTGCTGTACCTGGCGTTACTGTTAATAGGAACTGTTCGTCAGGTCTTGAGGCAATAAACCAAGCAGCTAAAGCTATCATTGCTGGCGAAGGCGATATTTTCATTGGCTGCGGAGTGGAGTCGATGAGCAGAGCTCCCCTTGTAATGCCTGGCCCCTCAACAGTATCTAAGATCGGTCATCGTCCTATTTATGATTCTACTGTAGGTTGGAGATTTGAAAACCCTAAAATGAATAAACTTTATCCAATAGTAAGCTTAGGCGAAACAGCTGAAAACGTTGCAGATAATTACAAGATAGGTCGAGCAGAACAAGATGAGTTCTCCTTACAAAGTCAAGAACGGGCTATAAATGCTATTAATGCAGGAAAGTTTAATGATGAAATAATTGAGATCAGTATTTCACAAAGAAAAGGTGATCCA
>CAJVZI010000016.1 GCA_913020665.1 uncultured bacterium
CACTTAATCACAAAGAAGAAAAGTTAGTTGAAATGAGTAATGGATGTATTTGTTGCACTCTTCGCGAGGACTTACTTATAGAAGTAACAAAACTAGCGAGAGCAGAAAAATTTGATTATCTACTCATTGAATCAACGGGTATTTCTGAACCATTACCAGTAGCAGAAACGTTTACATTTGAAGATGAAAATGGTGTTTCACTTTCTGATGTATCAAAGCTAGATACCATGGTTACAGTTGTTGATGCTGTAAATTTTACTAAAGATTATTACGAAGCTAAAGACCTCCAAGAAATAGGCGAATCTTTAGGTGAAGAGGATCAACGGAGTGTAGCAGACCTACTCGTCGATCAAGTTGAATTTGCTGATATCATACTAATTAGCAAAACGGATTTAGTTAATCAAAACGATATTGATAAACTCAAAGCGGTTATTAGAAGTTTGAATACTGACGCACGCATTATTCCAATTTCTCAAGGAAAAGTCACTACAGAAGATATACTAAGTACAGGTTTATTTGACTTTGGGCGTGCGCAGCAGGCCCCTGGATGGCTAAAGGAGCTTCGTGGTGAGCATGTTCCTGAGACGGAAGAGTACGGTATAAGCAGCTTTGTTTATAAAGCACGAAGACCTTTCTACCCAAAGAAGTTCCACGATTTTTTGCACAGTAAGGATATATCAGGAAAGCTCATACGATCGAAGGGGTATTTTTGGCTTGCAACTCGTCCGCAATTTGCAGGAAACTGGAGCCAAGCTGGTGGAATAGCACATCATGGGTTTGCGGGTATGTTTTGGAAAGCTATTCCAAAAGAGGAATGGCCAAAAGAGCAAGAATCTATAGATTATATAAAAGAAAAATGGGTCGAACCATTTGGTGACATGCGTCAAGAATTGGTTTTTATCGGGCAAGGTCTAAATAAAAATAAAATTATACAATCATTAGATGAGTGCCTTTTATCTGATTCTGATATGTTGAAAGGAATAACTCATTGGATCAATTTTCCAGACCCCTTTCCAGTTTGGGGAGAAAGCGCATGAATACACAAGCAAATATCTATGAACAAAGTACTTCCAAAAAAATCTATCAATCAGATTATAGTACACATGATTTATCAAAAATCTCTGAAATTTATCGAGATGAAATCAATATCTCTATATGGAAGCGAAAGCTTAGTAATTCTTTAATGACATCTAGTGAATATGTTCTAGATCAAAACCCTAACCTTGAATTCTCTGAAGTGCTTCAACCTAATAATATTAGACAGTCCTTAAAGTCTGTTATTGGATCTAGCAATAAAATGTTACCTTTCTTTGATGATGTATCTTATTTATCATCTATGTTTTGTAAGTTATTCGATCAAAGAAAATTATGGTTGAGATTGGATGGAATAGATCATCCAATGTGTCCACGTTTCCATACAGATAGACTCAAATGTCGTTTGGTTACGACATATGTGGGTCCTGCAACACAGTGGTTACATCATGATTTAGTTAATAGAAGTAAACTAGGGGACGGAAATGAGGGTAAATCGGATAGTGAATCTGGTTTATTTCAAAGTGAAGATGATATTCAACAATTAGAAACCGGTGATGTGGCTCTTCTTAAAGGCGAAAGCTGGAAGGGTAACGACGGGGCAGGTTTAGTTCATCGCTCACCCTATAAAGAAGGAAATTATAAGCGTTTATATATGACGATAGATTTTTTAGAGACCTATATAGGTATTTACAAAAATTCCCTAAGGTAATAATTAAAATAAATTTTTTATTGTCTGACATTATACTGATTCGCTCTCGTCTTTATATGAATTATGTTAGATAAGAAAAGGTAGTTAGTAATGACCCAAAGGTTAGAGTGTTGCATCATTCACCCGCTAAACTCTAGAAAACTAGGATCTCATCAAATAGCGCTATGAAATTCTTTCTTATTTGTAAGTAGTTGACAATATTTTGGGCAGGATGTTTTACCTATAATTAAAAAACCTACCGATCCTCCTTTTATTATTTTTGTTATTCTAGAAATATTCATGAATTATTATTGCAGCTTAGTTGCAATATGTTGAAATTAAAATCTACCCTGTAACAAATCATCCTAGTATTAATACAATTAATGAAAAAATAACCCTTAAGGAATGTTTTTGAAAATATGATTGTTCCGATTGATCGTCTAAAACCACTAGAAAAAGTTTTCAGGTACCACTTAAAAAATTTATCTGAAATGATTTTAAAGGAAGGTATTGTACAGACCCCAATTATTGCTGATAAAAAACATGGAATAGTTCTGGATGGCAGCCACAGGTACATTTTCTTTTTAATGAATGGCTTCAAGGAAGTACCTGTAAAATTTGTAGACTATGAAGATGAGCATATAAGAGTTGGATCTCGATTAATACATAGACATCTTGTTCAAGAAAAGATCAAAATATCCAAAAAGGAAGTTGTTAGAAGAGGGCTCAAGGGCGATTTATTTTACCCAAGAACTACTCGACACTTCTTCCCTTTCAGAAAAAATGAACGGATTAATGTTCCATTAGATTCTTTAAAGAAAGGAAGAAATATTGATGTGGAAAGTTTTATAGCAAATAGCACATTTCAGGATGAAATAGATCATAACCAAAAATATTTATCTGAAATAGAAAAAGAATTCGACGAGCTTATTAGATACATGGAGGAAATACGGCAAACTAAAAACTACTTAAAGACCCAAATTCTAATGATGCAGGAAGAATCTAAACCGGTGGCCTTTTTCCCAGGAAAATTTCAGCCTGTGCATATGGGGCATATTACTAGTCTTATGAGAATTTTTGATGATTATGACAAAATTATTATTGGAATAACCTCAGATTCTCCAAATGTTCTATCTCTTAATGAAAGAAAAGAGGTATTTGAATCTGTTTTATCAAGGTTTAATAAATTTGAATATGTTTTCTTTGACACGGCTCTGGTCGATATAAAAGATAAAACTATTTTACCTCAATTCGATATATGCGTAAGTGGCAATCAAGCAGTGATTGACTTTATGGAAAAGAATAATTTTAAAACAAGATCATTAGACCGTAGCGAAGGTGTTGGTTATAGTGGCACTGAAATAAGGTCCATCTCTGAAAATAAAAACCCATGATTGATTATTAACTTTATAATCCTATATAAAATGCATGTCAAAAAATAAAGAAATAACTGACCGAGAAACGACCATAGGCATACTGGGTGGAATGGGGCCATACGCAACTAACTTTTTTTTTAAACGGATCTTAGACCTTACACCAGTGAAGATGGATAAAGATCATTTTCATACCATTATCGATAATAATGTAAAAATACCCAGTAGAACCAGAGCAGTAAAATACAATGAACAATCGCCTGTGAATGACATTGTTAACTCAATTAACAATCTTGCCAAGATCGGGTGTAGCTGCGTGATGTTGCCTTGTAATTCAGTACATTATTTTTATGAAGCAGTCAGTAAAAAAATCGAAATACCATGGTTAAATATGATTGAAATTGTCAGTAATAAGATGCTGGAGCTGAATTATTCTAGACCATTGATTCTTGGCGGCTTTGTAACAACAGAAAAAAAGGTTTATTCTAAATATTTACCGGAATCTGTGTATCTATCAGAAAGTGAAAATCGTATTATAGAATCAATTATCGAAGAAATAAAAATTAAAAATATTTTAGATAAAAGTTCAGATAAGACCATTAGAGATATAGTAAAAAATTATGATGACATGATCGATTCAGTGTTACTTGGCTGTACAGAACTTCCTATTGTAATGAATGAAGATCACTTCAAAGGTAAAAAAGTAATTAGCTCTATTGATGAATACATAATGTATTTGCTTTGATTGAAGAACCATTTATGTCAGCTATTTTGTTACCATATATTTATTAATGGGTTTTAAGACCAGATACCAAGCAATGAAGAACCGCCAGGCAAAGGACTGGTGGTCTATAACATTTGGAGACCCTATTTCATGGGTCATTTTAGGATTTATAGGGGATATAAAATGGATAACACCGGTTGGTATAACTTGGTTGTCTTTTTTATTTAAAATTTTTCCAGCAGCATTGATGCTGCATAGCGAACGATATTTTATAGTTTTGAGTGCTTTACTCTTGCAGATCGGACAAGTATTAGATAGCATGGATGGTAATCTTGCTAGATATAGAAATGAAACGACACTTAGTGGAGGGTTTCTTGATAGAATATTAGATGGAATTGGGTTTGTTTTTGTTATGTCTAGCTTTTCATGGTTTACTTATCAAAAGGTAAATGAACCATACTACATACTTCTTGGACCAATGGTAGCTGCATTCTATCTAGTAATATGCTACAGCTACTGGACCACAGCCTATCAAGAGCAAAAATATCTTGGAAAAACAAATAAAGTCAGACCAGGCGGTAATGTTAAGAATATTAAACATATTTCAACATTGAAATATGTCTTCAATGGCCAAAGAAAAATATTATCGTTTAAACAGGCTGATTTTTATTTCTGGATCGGATTTGGTGTTATTCTAGACCTAAGCAAGTATATAATATGGATATTATTTATCGCTCTATTGGCTAGAGTATTAGAAAGAATTAAAAGTCGCTATTTGTATTTAAAATTGTTGGACAAAGACAGCAATAAATAAAAAATATCAGCGCTCCTAGTTATTCCTACTAGATATAAAAACTTAGATCGTAACGATTACACCCCATACCTGTGGTTTTATTATTTGCGCATTGGAAGGTATATTTTGATAGTTATAAGGAGATTTAATCATGTTACAGCCTAAAACAGTTTTTACAGCAATATCAGTATGGTTCTCTTTTCACTTAGTGGTGTTTTTTGTTATTGGACCATCAATGCTTAAAGATGTACCTGATATGAGTGAAGCAGCTATTTTTATTAGTTCATCAATGATGCAATTCTCTGGAATTGCTTGTCTCTTTATCGGTGTATTAATGTATCTATGTCGTGAACTAGAGATCGCCCAAGCCAAAAAGTTCCTTTTAGCCTCTGGGGTAATGTTGGTCATATTAGATATAATAACAATAAGAGATGAATTAAAAGCCATGGAAATATTTCCCAATGATCCTGCTATGCATACACCATTGCCGGCAATTGCCATTTTCTTATTACTGACGATCTATGCACTCTATGTAGCTCTTACGGTAAAAGAATAGTTATATATCTTTTATTTTAGAATGAAGACCCCACATCAGTGGGGTTTTTTGTTTTTTAGATGATGATTAGATTTAAGGGTGGCAAAATCTTGGATAGAAAAAAGAGATATTGATAAAGAATATCAGGTCAAGATCAATCCAAAAAGATTTGCTGATATCCCTGCTGGAACAAAAATGCTAATTCCAACACCAAAAATTGTAGATAAATTGGTTAATAATATTCCTCATGGTTCATTTTTATCTATAAAGGAAGTTCGAAAAAAACTTGCAGATGATCATAAAGCTGAAATGACCTGTCCAGTTGTCACAGGAATCAATATGAGAATAATTTCTGAATCCGCATTTGAAGAATACAATGTACATAATGATATAGATAAGATCACACCCTTTTGGAGGGTCGTAGAACCCGATTCAAAATTAGCTGGCAGATTAGCCTGTGGAATTGATTTTATCATTGAGAAACAAATGCAAGAAGGAATAGAACTATAGTGTTCAAATATAAAGACCAACTTAATACCCAAGATAGATCAAAGATATAAATGAACAAATTTATTCAACATCTTTTTCTAAGATCATTAGTAGCCTTTGCATGTTTATCATCAAGAATAATTGCATATGATATCCAACATGTAGAACCTCCCTTCTGGTGGACAGGCATGGTAGATAAAAAACTCCAATTAATGATACATGGAGAAAATATCTCTGACCTAAACCCTGAGATAGATCATAAGGGTGTTGAAATAGACAAGATCCACAGGTTAGAAAACAAAAATTATTTGTTTATTGATCTTTTATTAAACGATGCAAAGCCCGGCAGTTTCGACATATTATTTAAAAGGTCTGGTAAAATAGAATCAGAGTACAAATATGACCTTCTAGAACGAGATCCTGGCTCAATGGAAAGAAAAGGATTTGATCCCAGCGACGTGATCTATCTTATTACTCCAGATCGTTATGCTAATGGTGATCCAGACAATGATGCAATAGACGGATTAAAAGAAGGGTTCGATCGTAGTAAAAATCGTGGAAGACATGGTGGTGATATACAGGGAATCATAGATCATATAGATTATATAAAAGATATGGGTTTTACTCAACTATGGATCAATCCATTATTAGAAAATGATCAAGAGATATACTCTTATCATGGATACTCAACTACAGATTATTATAAAATTGATCCAAGGTTTGGTTCAAATGAGCTTTATAGATCATTATCAAAAATTGCGCAGGAAAATGGTATCGGAATAATAATGGATCTGATCTTGAACCATATAGGTTCAGAACATTGGTGGATGTATGACCTTCCATCATCTGATTGGATCAATTATGGAGGGACATTTGTTCAAACCAACCATACTCACCACTCCATTTATGATCCACATACACCGCAGTCAGAAAAAGATCGATTTACAGATGGATGGTTTGTAGAAACAATGCCCGATCTGAATCAAGCGAATCCATTTCTTGCAAAATATCTCATCCAAGTATCCATATGGTGGATCGAGTATGCAGATCTTTCTGGATTTCGTATAGATACATACCCTTATGTAGATAAAGATTTTTTAACTGTATGGAGCAGAACAATATCCGAAGAATATCCAAATTTCAATTTTTTTGGCGAAGCCTGGATCTATAATCCAGCAATGGTCTCCTACTGGCAGAAAGGAAGTAAACCATTTGATGATTATATATCTTATATACCAAGCATGAAAGATTTTCCGCTTCAAAAAGCACTGGTTGAAGGATTAACTAGTGTTGATCGATGGGACCGTGGAATTGGAGATATTTATAGGGTATTAGCAGATGATTTTCAATATGGTGACCCATATAATCTTGTGATATTTGCAGGCAACCATGATATGCAAAGGATATTCTCTCAATTAAATGAAGATATGGACCTATTTAAAATGGCCATGTCGTTTATATTAACTACAAGGGGCATACCACAAATATATTACGGCACAGAAATAGCAATGAAAAGCACAGGTGACCATGGTGAGCTTAGAAAAGATTTTCCTGGAGGTTGGACTGGTGACAAGATCGATGCTTTTAATGGAAAGAGATTAAAGAGCGACCAAAGAGAAGCCCAAACTTTTATGAAAAAATTACTTAATTGGCGTAAAGCAAGTTTAGCTGTTACCAAGGGCAATCTAGTACACTATCCTGTTAAAAATGGGCTATATGTTTATTTTAGATCATATGAAAGCGATGTTGTAATGGTAATAATGAATAATAATAAAAGTTCAAAAATGATCGACCTCAAACAATTTGAGGAACTATTATCAAATAAAGATAACGCCATTAATATTTTTAATGATCGAACCTATAAAATTTCTAAACCAATGCGTGTCCCTGGAAAGACCACCATGGTCTTAGATATAGAATGAAAATTAAATATCAAAATAAACATAGAATACCAATGCATTATCCCCATATGATATTTTTTATTATTTGCATGATTTCTTGCACGACACATAATGAGGAAGAATTGGCACTAGTGAATGGTAACGAAATAACACTAAATGATTTTCTACCAAAATATAAAAATTTCCTATCGAAGACACATCAAAATGATAATCTGTCAAACCGTTATGCTTTTTTGAACTCTATGATCGATGAGAGTATTATTCTTCAACATGCAAAGATCATTGGACTTGATAGCGAGACAGAGATGCTTCATCAAAAAGAGAAGATCCATGATCAATTATTATTAAATGAATATTATGATACTAAGATAATGAACAAGATCGAAATAGCGGATAATGAGCTCAGGCAGCTATTTAAACATTATAAGACCAGACTACATGTCCGCCATTTATATGCACCTGATCTTGAAACTATAAAGGACATGGCCGAGCAGATCAGATCAGGTGTCTCATGGGATTCGTTAGCCAGAATATGTTTTGAAGATTCGATCCTAAAGAACAATGGTGGTGATCTAGGATGGTATAAGATGGGTGAGTTAGATCCTGCTTTTGAGATCACCGCATTTGAACTATCGGATGGTGAAATATCTAGACCTATCAAGACCAGGAAAGGATTTAGTCTGATCCAGGTATTAGAACGGGAAAAGGATATCTTCCTCACGGAGCAGGATTATCAATTAAATAAAGAGTGGTTAAAGCAAATGGCAATAAGATACAAAAGATTGCCATTTTTAAGAGAGTTCACTGACAACATTCTCACTGGACTTGATGTCCAATTCAATAAAAATGGTCTAAATGAGTTACTAGATGAATTATTAATGAATAAAGAAAAAAGAGCGATCTATAGCGATTCTCCTGTTCTCAAGCTTCATAACAAAAAAATATTAACGTTAGATGATTGTATGCAATATTTCTCAACGCTTTCTGACAGACAGTTTGAACGGATCAATTCCACAGAAACATTGAAAAGCGTATTATCTGGAATTCTTGTTCGAAATGAAATGATCAAAGATGCAAAGGATCTACATCTTGATAGATCGAGATCTTTTCAAGATACTTTTAAGCAAGAATATACTTCTCTCATCCTAAGAAAAACGGTGGGTCAGATCGAACCATCACAAGGCGTGAATTGGCAGCAAGAATATTTCAGATTCCGTGATAAAATAGCGCTGAACAATGATATTCTGATCGATAGCATCAATGTAAGATCTTTTCCAATGGTATTAGAAGCTACTATATGATGACAAATAGATATCTTTTTTCTATCATATTATTCATACAGTTCTTAATTGCTGGCACCACTGGAAAGGTAACTGGACTTATCACGGATAAGGAGACAGGTGAACCGTTGATCGGTTGTAATGTGATCATAATGGACACTGATCTTGGAACAGCATCAAATCAGGTTGGAGAATATTTTATTTTAAATATTCCTCCAGGAAACTATTCTATCAAATTTTCAATGATCGGGTATGAATCATATGTGATCGAACAGGTTAAAATATCCATAGATAAAACAACTAGGATCAATGCATCTATTGGATCTACGGTCATTGAAGGATCTGAGGTCGTAGTAACTGCTGAACGTAAACTGATACAATTTGATGTAACTCAGTCTGAAGCAAGGATCACTGCAGATGAATTAGATGTCATGCCCGTTACAGAGGTTAGGGATGTTTTAAGATTACAAGGTGGTATCACACAGGATGCAGGAGGTGGACTGCACATGCGTGGAGGAAGAAGCAGCGAAATATCTTATATGGTGGATGGTATTCCAATGACAGATGCATATGATGGAGGGATCTCCGTCCAGATCGAAAATGATAATCTTCAAGAGCTACAGGTCATCAGCGGTACCTTCAATGCAGAATATGGTAAGGCTCTGACCGGTGTGATCAATATGGTCACAAAGGATGGCGGTGATAGATTTGAAGGGTCTTTGAATGTATATAGCGGTGACCATACGACCACTGATCCCATTTTTAAGAACCTAAACTCTTATTCTCCATTGAATGATCATAGTATCTCGATCAATTTGAGTGGCCCTATCATACCGCGAAGATTGACCTTTTATTCTTCCGCCAGATCCAATGGGTCGAAAGGGTGGCTCTATGGAAGGCCAACATTTACAATGTATGGTGATACCATTTTCACCGATAAGAATGAACAGTATAAAGCTATGAACTGGTATAATTCCTGGTCTACACAGAACAAATTAACTCTAAAGATAGCTGCCTCAACAAAACTTCGACTAAATACGATATTTAACTCTGGCGTCAGTCAGGGATATGATCACAATCGCCAAATGGCCCAGGAAGGGAGAAAGAAAAACTATAATAATGGGCAATTTATTGGTTTAAGTCTATCTCACTCCTTCTCATCCATGTCATTTATTGAGTTCAATGCATCACAATATATCCATCGTAATGAATCCTACCTTTACGAAGACCCATTAGATGAACGTTATGTCACTCCTGATAGCCTATTTTGGGCTCATATTGTAGGAGATGTTCCAGACCATATTCAGAATATATATGGCGATGGCGTGAACTACTTCCCACAATATACTTTTAGCCGATGGGGAGTAGATACTGATCGATTTATGAGAGAGACCAAGACCCAAGGCTTGAAGCTAGACTATACTAACCAGATCAATAACTATAACCAGATCAAAGCAGGTGCAGACCTTACGTTCCACACACTTACACTTGATACTTATGGTTTACTGGATTCCTCCCAATCAGATCAACAGTTCTCCCCTATTATACCAGAGATTGGAAGCTTTAACCGATCAACCTATGAATTCAATCCGAGAGAGTGGTCGATCTATTTGCAAGATAAGATCGAATATGGTGATATGATCATTAATGCGGGAGTTCGGTATGAATCCTTTGACCCAAGATCTAAAACTCCAAATAATATTCATGAACCATATATTAATAACCCTAGAAATCCAGCACTTGATTCTTTATCATTAGAAGAGCTCGAGGATCTTGATTGGAGTGCTATATGGTATACTGAGCTGGATAGTTCTGGAAACACGATAGAGCATACATATTCTGAATTCTATGACCGATTCAATGACCAGCCAGACCTGATCAATAAGCGTGGCTGGTGGAAAAATACTACGATCAAATCTCAGCTTAGTCCTAGGCTGGCTGTAGCCTACCCTATCTCTGACAAAGGCGTTATTCATTTTGCTTATGGTTATTTTTTTAAGATACCTGATTTTTCTCTTCTATATAATAACACTGAATATAAGCTAACAGAGACTGGTACAAATTTTGGCATCTTTGGCAATCCTGAACTAGAACCAGAAACTACTATAAGCTATGAGCTAGGATTAAGACAAGAAATTGGATATAGAACCAAGATCGAGTTAAAGGGCTTTTATAGAGACGCTAGAAACTATGTGACAAGTGGAATACCGATCGATCTTGGAGATGGAAAATCTTACTTCACCTATGTGAATAAGGACTATAGTAATTCCAGAGGTGTGATCCTCACTCTTTTTAAACAATTCAGCAATTTTATTGGTTGGCAATTTGATTACACCTTCCAAATAGCGGAAGGATCGAACTCAAATCCAAATGAAGAATTTGGAGCAGTACTAGCTGGGAAAGAACCAACCCGCTCTATTATTCCTCTTGATTGGGATCAAAGCCATAACCTAAATGGTTCGATCACAACTGCTTACAAAGGTTGGGGCATGAATACGATCTTCCAATATGGTAGCGGCTATCCTTATACACCTTTTATAACAAACTATGAGCAACAGGGAGAAATACTCTCAAATGTATTGCTGAGAAATAGCAGAAGAAAATCAAGTACCTTTAGAGTTGATACCAAATTATTCAAAAATATAAAACTAGGAAGGTATTCTGGTAGGGTCTATATCAATATTTATAACCTTCTAGACCGAAGAAACGAAAATTATGTTTATGCAGATTCTGGAACTTCTGATGAGACGATCGAAGAGATCAGAGCAAACATCATTTCACCATTTGAACCATTAAGACCAAACACATTAGATGAATTTTTTGATCGACCTGACTGGTATGATGAGCCAAGAGAAATTCAATTAGGATTCCAATTCACATGGTAAGAAGGTTCTCTATTTTTATTCTTTCCGCATTGCTGTTTTCTCAATCTTTAGAAAGAGGAAATCCTGATTTTCGACGCTGGACCAATATCGATGTGAACAAAGTTAGAACGTCCATACTGAATTGGGGTATATCAGGAAGGGCTGGCGGCATACCCGCTCATATTCCATATGAATGGCCTGTTAATTCGGGGCAAATGTATATTGCTTTAGCAGCTTTGGCTGTAGGTGCTGAAGTGGTTACTGATGAAGGAGATGTCAGACCACTAGTTACCATACCCTTCCGCTCAGACCAGTCTGGAAACTCTATGTCTTGGGAGCCAGTACCTGGTTACTTGAACCCTAATTCACAAAAGATCGCTATAAGTGATGATGAGAGCACATGGCCATCAAGCTGGCCTGATAAGATGGACGACGTCAATGACCCAGGCTGGTCAGGTTCATGGAATGGATTCTTTGGAAGAAATCAGTTCAATGCCCAACAGGAGATCTATTATAAGGTCTCTGATGATAAGAACTATATACTTGGACATCCTTATTCTCCAGATACGACAGACCTTTCTCGTCAAGGTGCTGGACTTCTTGCAGGTGTTCGTGTATTGGAATGGAAACAGATCTTAATTGAAGATGTTGTTTTCATACTGCATGAGATAAAGAATGATGGATCTTATGACTATGATAAAGTATCATTTTCAATGTGGTTAGCAGATCTTGTGGGAGGCGATGGTGATTCAGGGGACGATACACCAGATTTCGATCTGATATACGATGTCGCGTGGTCTATGGATAGCGATGGTGTTGGAAATTCTGCCTTTGGGTCTGATCCTGTAGGTGTTGCAGCAACATCCTTTATCGAGACACCAGGTAATAATATCGATCGAATTGATAATGATGGTGATGGCGAAGATAATGGACCGATCATCACAGATGGGTTTATTATGGAAGAGATACTGGGAAATGCGATCGATGATAATGGCAACGGCCTTATTGATGAAAATTTAACTCACGTACCATTTGGAGATCAGACAGGGGTCTCTTATGCTGATAAGATAGATAATGATCTCGATGGCGAACCAAATAGCCCATTGATCACCCAAGAAATGATCAATGGAGCAGCCATGCTATGGGGAATTTGGCCTCAACTTGATGATGATATTCAAGACTCTATTATCCATATTATAGGGTTGGATAATAGCGACCTAGGTCTCCCCTACGCAGATGGAATCGATAATAATGCTGACCCAGAAGATCCCTATCTATTGGAATACCCCATAGGTTTTGGTGCGGATGTAAATAGCCCACTGGTTGATTCTAGTATGGTACTAAGTGCGTTGGAAGACCCTTGGAAACGATATCATGTTCCGAATACAAATATCATTCTTTACGATGTCAACTATGAAGATATAGGGAAACCCTACGCAGATGGGATCGATAATGATGGCGATGGTGCTATTGATGAAGGAATCGACGAAGGAATTGATGAAATGATCGATGAATCACGCGATGATTTTATCGATAATGATAATGATTGGGAATTATCGGATGATGTTGGGATCAATGGAGATGAGTCTGGTGGTCTTGATGCTGGAGCAGGTGATCAAATGCCTACCTCTGGTTCTGGTACTGGTTTTCCTGGTGAACCAAACATAGATAAAACAGATGTAGCAGAATCAGACCAAATGGGTCTCACTGCAGTTGGATATGACCCAGCTGGCTCTATTCCCATATCAAGCGATGGATACCTATGGCTATTTTACATGACACCAGGTAGCTATTGGCAGCCACCTGCAGGCGGACAACCACCTGGAGACTATGATCTATTTGTCACATCTGGATTCTTCCCATTGAGATCAGGCCAGACCGAGAGGATCGCAATGTCTGTTGCCTTAGGGAATGATGTCGCAGATGCGTTAAGAAATAAAGCAGTTGCACAAACTACTTATGACTTTGACTACCAATTCGCTAAAGCTCCAGACCCACCCAATGTTACAGCTGTTTCAGATGATGGGGTGGTCACCCTCTACTGGGATAATGAAGCCGAACAATCAAAAGATCGTTACATGGGTGAGATCACAAATAACGTTGATCTATATGATTTTGAAGGATATAAGGTCTACCGATCAACAGATTTTGAATTTAATGATTCATATACTATTACTGATGGTGAGGGCAACCCAACCTTTCTAGAGCCATACATACAAAATGGAGTTAAATCACAATGGGATCTTGTAAATGGCAAAACAGGATGGCACCCAATTGATCTAAATGGAGTAAAGTTCTATCTAGGAGATGATACAGGATTACAACACTCTTTTGTAGATCATAATGCAGTAAATGGTCAGCGATATTATTACGCAGTAGTTTCTTATGATTATGGTGGCGATCTTTCGAATGATATTATTCCGAGTGATTCTCCTATGAGATTAAGAGTTAATTCATTGACGGGAGAGATAGAACTTGGTCCCAATGTAGTTGAAGTGATACCATCTCCTCCCTCTGCTGGGTATAATGAAGCAGAATTTTCTGGTGATACCATATCACATATAAGTGGGACCTCTAGTGGAAGGATCTACTATGAAATAATTGACCCAATGCAGATCAAAAATGAGCATACATATCATATAACATTTGCAGACACTATTCTGGCTAATCAACAAGGTCCAGCTGGATATGATACGATCACCACCAGATCCTATTTTCTAGTAGACATGACCAACCCAGACCAGCCTGATACCCTAGTAGATAATGATCATGATCTTAAAGAAAGTGATGGTCCTGTCATTGATGGTTTTAGACTATCATTCAATAACATTAAAGAGCTTAGATTCAATGAAGAAAAGTCAAATTGGTCCCGAGATAGCCTCTGGACATTTAACTTTTTTAGATATGCCACCTTTAATGTGGTGGGTACCCAGCTCCCTTATGATTATAGGATCATTTTTACTGAAGAGCAAGCCGACTCAAGTATTGATCTTTGTATGCGCTATGTTCCAAACACAACCACATGCTTTCCAGGGTACCTATATGAAGGAAAGCCAATTAATTTTTTTGTTGAACGTAGAGAATCTCTCACTGGTGATGAGGCTGTGGATTGGGTCAAGATCCCCGTTGCATTCATAGATGTCATACCGATCGGTGAGCCTGATGGATATTTTAATGCAGATGGTCAAAGAGAAAGTGATTGGATCGTTTTCATGGATTATGAAGATGAAAACAATAACCCAGCACCATCTTGGGCATTCTATTTTAATCTTCATCCAGATGATGAAACACTCATATATAGTGATGCTATGCCTGGAGATACGGCATTCATTATTGTGGAAAAACCATTCTTAACAGAGGACATCTATGAGTTTGTTACTATCTCACCATACATAGATACATTCAAAGCAAAGGAAGATCTGAAAAAGATCAAAGTGGTCCCAAACCCCTACTATGCCGCAACAGCATTTGAAGGACAAAATACATTCACTTCAGGAAGGGGTCCGCGTGAGATACAATTTAGAAATCTACCAAAAGATTGTACTATACGTATTTTTACCGTATCAGGTGAACTGGTAAGGACTATCCGCCACACCTCCCCTATGAACTTTGGAACAGGTTCCTGGGATCTTCTTACGAAAGATAATCTTACGGTAGCTTATGGTATCTATGTATATCATGTAGAAGCAACAGGAATTGGTGAAAAGATAGGCAAGTTGGCAATAATCAAATGAACAGAATACGATCAATTATCTTAGCCGCATTATTTTGTTCAACAACATATGCTGTTGATAAAACCGGTACAATGGCAGCTAAATTCCTTTCTACAGATATCGGTTCTAGAGCTGTAGGTATGGGTGGTGCATTTACAGCTATCGCTAATGATGGGTCTTCAATGTATTGGAACCCTGCAGGTATTGGATTTAATGGTTTAAGAAGATTTTACGTCAACCATTCAAATTGGATCGCAGACATAGCATTTGATTATTTTAGTATTTCTATACCGATATCAAGCAATCGATACCTTGGTATCAATATAACCTCGGTAACAATGGGTGAAATGGAAGTGACCCGCTATGGTAATGAGAATACAGGAGAGACATTCTCTGCATCTGATCATGCATTTGGACTGACCTATGCAATGAATTTAACTGATCGTTTCTCTATTGGGTTCAACGGAAAACTTATACAAGAAAAGATCGCAAATAATTATGCCAATGGAATTGCCCTTGATCTGGGCACACTGTTTCGTACACCTTATGGTTTTAAACTTGGCACTTCCATAAGCAATTTTGGTCCAAAAATGAAAATGACCGGTGATGACCTTCTAGTACCAGTAGATATAGATGAGACGATCTATGGCAATAATGAGAGCGTCACAGGGTATTTATCAACAGATGAGTTTGACCTTCCTCTCATTTTAAGGGTCGGGATCTCAGATGATATAATGATTGGAAAAAGTAATCGGATCACATGGGCAGTGGATTCAAATAGTCCCAATGATAATAAAAGCTATATCAACACTGGTATAGAACTAGGCTTGATGAATGATCTATTGGTCTTAAGAAGTGGAGTGAACTCTCTATTCCTGGATAATAGAGAACGTGAATTCTCTTATGGGGTCGGGATCAGATCCCCAAGTTTTATGAAACAAGAATTATATATCAATTATTGTTTTGAGGTACTCGAACATCTTGGTGACACTCATCAGATCAGTATGGGAATTTCATATTAAATTGAATGCATATATTTTAAAGTTAATTGATACACAAAATTTTTACAAAAAGGAATATTAAATGAAAACTTACTCAAATAAAATATTCGTCATATTACTGGCATTATCCACATTAAGTGCAGGTGTTACATTTAACCTAAATACCTCGACCGGACCTGGATTCACAGATACTACTTCAACACTGGTCATCCGTGGGTCAATGAATGGTTGGGCAGGCAATGATTGGGAAATGTCTAACCTTGGTGGTGATTACTGGGTATACACTAGTGATACTCTGAGTGATGGTGAATATGAATATAAATATGTGGTCATTGATGAGATGGGTACCGAAGCATGGGAATCCACAGGAAACAGAGCACTAACGGTTTCAGGGGAAACGGACCTGCCTCAAGACTATTGGGAAAATGGTACTACCCCACCCTATACAGAGACTGACAGCATTGATGTATGGTTCAGAGTAAGTACTGCAGGAATTGTTGGTTATGGTGGAGACACTATGTTTGTAGCAGGATATATGAATAGCTGGAATGGAGAGCCACTAACACAGGAAGGTGATTCAGAGTTCTGGTCAAGACAATATTCTTTTGATCCTGATGGTGAATTAATAGCATATAAATTTCAACATGGACTTGGCGGATGGGAAAGTATCTCTAATAGGACAGTTACCGTATCCAGCGATACAACACTTGGTTGGGTATATTGGGATAATATACCTCCTTCTGATGTTGAAGCTGTATATACCAATGTAACATTGACCGTAGTAGATGAGGGTCTCTCTTTTCAGGATGTTCGATTCAAAGGGCAATTCTCAAATTGGAATTTGATCCAAGGTTATGATGATGGTACTAATGGAGATGAGTCAGCGAATGATGGTATTTGGACAGTCGTCTTGGACAGTGTTGTTGGACCAAACTCCTATGAATGGGGTGCAGTAGAATGTGATAGCACCTGTGATAATGGCGGGAATGGTGTCTGGTTATTGAATCTGATACAAGAACCAAATCAAGAGTTCACTGTTGAGGAGGACGGCTCTGTTAGTGGGTCCACTAGCTTTACGATACCCTACTTAGGAGATGAGATAACCAAGACCGTTATTTTTTCCGTTGATATGACTGAATGGTTGGATGAAGAAGGTGCAACAGGAATGCCTATTTTTAGTGTTGCAAGAGGTGATCAGATGCAAGTAAGAGGTGGATTCAATGGCTGGAATGGTGATGACCCCACAAATTCTGAAATGACACGTACACCTGGAACAAATATATTCAGTCTTGCAACAAGTGTTACCGGATATCCTAATACAGCGACTGAATACAAATACTATATGGAACTTGATTCTTCATCCATTGATCTAATAAGTGAAACATATGGTGATATCACAGACGCTATAGGATGGGAGGATTCTCCACAATATGGTGGTGGCAATAGGTTTTTTACCTTAGGATCAGATGATGGGACAGGTCTTCTTGAACTTCCTCTTTCGGGCTATTATGATCTTCCAGCAGGTGGAGTAGTGCCATGCTGCCGCACAGTTACATTGACGTTCAATACTGATATGACCGATGCAGAAGCAGATGGGTTTGATCCTGCAGAAGACTCTGTATATTTATCTCTCAAAGATCATTGGCTTAAATTATTACAAGGTCTAGGTGGTGGTGACCATAAAGCATATGCTACAGCGAATGGAGATGGTACTTATTCTGCAAATATTTCATTTGTGGGCCCTTTTCCCTGGCATATGATCTACACATGGGGATTTTATGATGTATCTGAATTTGCTTATGTAGAAGAAGGTGGTGGCTTTGGCTTTGGTCGTTTCAGAGCACGCTATCACCATGCGAACGCAAATAATGATTGCTGGTGGAGGGACTATAGTTTCCCATTGGATAGTTGGCAAAATGATCCACCCCTACCCGTCGAAAATTGGGAGCCTGATTCAATTTGTATACCTTTAGCAGGTATAGATGATGGTCTTATTCCTGATGAGTTTTTCCTCAGTAATAATTATCCTAATCCGTTCAATCCAACCACTTCTTTTACTTTTGGTATATCCTCTAGCATTGAAGTGAATATCAATATTTACAATATTCTAGGTCAAAAGATATTCTCCTATAGTAATGGTAAACTAGATGCCGGTACCTATGAATTCAATTGGAGTGGTATAGATCAAATAGGACAACAAGTTACAAGTGGTATCTATTTTTATGAAATGGAAGCAGGGAATGACTTTCGAGAGATCAAAAAGATGACCTTACTTAAATAATCCTGTTATATACAGTTCGTAAAAAAAGGCTCACCAGAGCCTTTTTTTACTGGAAGTATATTTTATGAGAAACTCTATCATTTTTGTTATTATTCTATTTTTTAATACTTCTTTATAAAAGCTACATATAGCTAGACCAAGATCTACCTTGACCCAATCGACGTAGCCACTGTTGTAGGCTTCCCATTTTTTCAATGTTCACGCTATATACACCAAAAGATTCTTCCACTGTACCACGTATAATGAATAGCGTTTCCCAATGAAGAAGGTCACCAAATTCCTTGAAAATATTTGGAAATAGGACACACTCATATATATCGGTCTCATCTTCAAGTGTTAAGAACTCCATGGGTTCTGCCCGATGGGTCATTGACTCTTTACGTGTGATATAGATCCCTATCAAGTAGATAGATCGACCAAAAAATCGTGGGATATCTTTAGCATAGATGATCCTATTGCTTAGCATTGGTCTATATCTTTCCAAAGGATGAATAGATATAGGAAAACCAAAAGTATCTAATTCCAATCGATATGTATCATCTTGTGTTAGGTGATCCTCTATAGGGATAGAGCCAAATGAGTTCTGGGGGCTATTTTGAAGATAGAATCCCGCCACTTTATATGCGATATCCTGGTGACTTAAGTCTGGTGCGATTGATCTAAAGCAGCCAGCATTTGTTAGAGCCATTGCATCAGCCAGATCTAGATCAACACGGAATAAAAAATCATCTAAACAATCAAATTTTCCTGCTTTTCGTTCATCTAAAATTAGATCGATCGCTTTTTGTCGTAGTCTCTTGATACTCATGAGACCTACTCGTATCTCAGTATTTTTACCATACCAATGATAGCCACTGGCATTAATGTCTGGATGTAAAATATTAATTCCAAATCTCCGTGCTTCACTCATATATGCATACGATGAATAATATCCACCCTGATTGGATATGACAGCTGCTAAGAACTCAGCAGGAAAGTGTGCCTTAAGATAGGCACAGGTAAAAGAAAGCATCGCATAAGATGCAGAATGTGGTTTGCAGAAAGAATATCCCACAAAAGAGACTATCATATCCCATATATCATTGATCATATTTGAAGAATAACCACGTCGCTGTGCACCATCCATGAATTTTTGTTTCCACGATGGCACAAGATGCTGCATAGAATCTCGACTCATGGTCTTTCTTAGTGATTCTGCTTCCGCATAACCCAATCCTGCCATGGTCATAGCTGCCATGGATACCTGCTCTTCATAGACCATAATACCGTAGCTTTCCTTTAAAAAATCCATATCTGGGTGAATGATATCCCATTTTTCTCCATGGATCCTAGAAAGCATCAAATTAGTATATCTATTGGCTGCAGGACGAATAATAGATGAATAAATGACCACATGTTCAAAATCAACTACACCTGCTTTAGCCAAAAGTTGACGAGTAGCAGGACTCTCAATATAAAAAACACCCATTGTTCTACCTGCTTTCATAATTTTCTCCGTCTTATTATCACCAACAGGATGTATCTGGTGATAATCCAAATATTTATTCTGAGATGTACCATCTCCATAATTCAAGTTTATATAACGGATCGTATCACGAACCACTGATAGACTACGATTACCTAGAAGATCTATTTTCAAAAGACCTGAGTCCTCTACTTGATCTTTTTCCCATTCTACGATCTGTACGCCTTTTGGCGCTTGAAGTACGGGAATATATCTCCTGATCTCATCAGGGACGATCACAACACCTCCTGGGTGAACTGATGGATGACGAAAAACCCCCACGATCTTCTCACTTTCTTTTAAGACCTTGAGAATAGTATCATCTAAATGCACGTTGTCAAAACGTGGGTCGTTAGAGATCCAATTCTCCAGATCTTTACGCGAAGCATACCACCCAATACGCTTGGTAATGCTTTTGATATCTTCATTGGACAATCCATAGACCTTCCCTACCTCCCGAATTGCTGATCTTGGTTTGAGAAAGACCTGGCTGGAGACCATGGCGGTACGATCTTTTCCATATTTTTTGAATACATAATCCAAAATATGATCTCGTTCATCCCAAGGGAAGTCCACATCAATATCTGGCATGTCCTTTCGTTCTGGATGAATGAATCTTTCAAACTGGAGTGTATACTTTAAAGGATCAACCTGAGTGATAAAAAGACAATAACTTACGATCGATGCTGCTGCAGAACCTCGACCGATAGTGGCTCGGGTCTGGGTTACAATATCCTGAACGATAAGAAAATAAGGCGCAAACCCTTTTTGGGTAATAATGTTTAGTTCATACTTGATCCGTGAACGCACCTGTTCATCAATATTACCATAGCGTTTCTTCGCACCTTGAAAAACCTTATTCTTTAATTCTCTATTAGAGTGGTATGTATCCTTAAGAGAGAGACCTGGGAAAATAGTATTGATAAATGACCAGTCTGTCTTGCATCGATCTGCTAAATATTGACTATTATTAAGTGCGTCTAAACTATTGGGGAAAATCTTTACCATCTCTTCTTCATTCCGAAACCAGTGCTGATCTGACTTACATTTCAGTAGATCTAATTTTTCTAATGTAGTATTATGATCAATAGCACAAAGGATCATATGGGATATATGGTCACTTTTCTTTTTGAAATAAACATCTCCTGTGGCAACGATCTCTAATTTTAGATCTTTTGCTAATTGTTGTATGGCTGATTCTTCCATACCTGGTCGAAGTTCAATAAAAAGATGCGTATCAGGAATAAAATGCTTTAATGCTTTCAAGGTTGATACATCATGCGATAGAACAAAAAGACCTGAAGAATAGTTCTTTAAAATATCAGATATCAGTTTTGTTTGATCATCATGGACCTCAGATATGATCCTGCATAGATTCTCATAGCCATACTGATTCTCTACCAGTATCACAACTTCCTGTGTGTCTGTCATCAAATTGACTCCGGCAATTGGCCGTATCTCTGAATTATTACAGTGTTGTACAAAACGAATAAAACCCCATATCCCATTCACATCGGTCAGCGCCAATGTATTCATTGAATATGACCTAGCAATTTTTATCATATCTGTTAATGATAAAAGACCTCTCATGGCAGAATACACGGAATGAATATTTAAATGGACGAACATCAGGTCCGCATTAAAGCTTGGAATACATTAGCGGTTTGTAAACTTTGAACTCCATATTTAGACCGGATCTTATCTATTGCCATGGATAGAGATACATTTCGTTCTTCTGTTGTAGAAAATAGATCTTCTTGGGTTATATAAGGTTGGAATCCCCATACATCTAAAAGTATGGTACGTATGCGATTACGCCGATCATTTGCCCTTTCAAATAATCGTTTACATTCATTGAACACGGAGAGATCATCAATTCTCGTTATCACTCCTGTCCCCTGTCTTTTATATCCATCTGTGTAGTGAATTTCCAATCTAACTTTGTCTGCGATCTGTCTACGTTGTCTTAATTTAAAAGCCATTTGTTCTGAAAGATCTTTCACCACAGCATATAGTATACTCTCATCATTCGTATCCTCTGGGAGGATGGTCTGCTCTAAAATATGGTCCTTAAGTTGAAATGGTCTGACCAGAGATGTATCATAGCCCTGAGACTCCTTATAAAGTGCTGGAGCATGAACTCCGAATAATGTTTGAAAATCATCTGATGCTTTTGTCATTGATTGAATTTGACCAACCTGTTTTACCAATAAGAATTTCAGTAAACGATGTACTGGATCTTGTTTTGCTGTAGGTAGGACCAATGATCTCAAAGGCGCAAGAAATTGAGCTTCTTTACCACTCTCTACCTGATGAATTCTTTCTGGGATAATGGCTGTTACAATGCGACTTACCAATTTATTGATACTAATACCAACTATGCTGGAAAGGCTGGTCTGAGATCGGATATGTTTTATAACAGATAGACCTGTATTATGTATATTACCTCTAAGGGTATGCATACCATGCATATCCAAGAAGAACTCGCCTACATCTTGTGGCTCTACAATGGGCGTAAATGATGATAAGACCCTATATATATAGCCATGGATACGATCATAGAGAGAACGGTTATAAGGCAAGAGTCGGGTTCTATTACTCATTTTTCGTATGACAGAGACCTTCATGCCACGTGATAATCCTTCCTCCTCTGCTTCAGGAGATAAAGATATGATACTTCCATTAGGATGAGGTGAAGATATAATGGCCACTGGTCTCATCTTAAGACCTGGATCCATCATGCACTCGGTCTGGAGTTCTATATTTTTAAGACGTATATGAAAAACGTCTTTTTTGGTCATGCATAGTGTGCCTAGTTCAAATAATTCCGAAAGGAATAGAGTAGCACACCATTAATATGAAAATCGTCTTTAGGATCAACTTTTATAATTGGAAAGTCTGGGTTTCGGGGATGTAGTTCCACACCCTCAGGACCATGAATATAATATTTAAGAGTAGCTTCACCATTGATCAGCGCTACCACGATCTGTCCGGAACGAGCGGTATTGGTCTTTCTCGCAACAATATAGTCTTTATCATGGATCTGTTCATCGATCATAGAGTTTCCCTTGACCTGTAGAACATAATTATCTGGGTGCAATAAAGATGACGGAATGTCTACCATCTCAGGATTCTCCAGTGCCTCAATAGGTTCACCTGCCGCAATAAGGCCCAGAAGCGGCAAACGAGCCGTTGTAGTTGTGGCGTGCTCTCTGTGGGTTAAAGTGAGCGCCCGCTTGCCGTTGGGACCTTTTATACGTGATAAGTACCCTTGTTCTTCCAAGGTCTTTACATACCAGTTCACTGTCCCCAGTGATCCAAATCCTAGACTGACCATGATCTCTTCATATGACGGTGATTGACCATGGCTCAATGTAAATCGCTGAATACAGTCCAAAAATCTTTTCAATTTTGGAGACAGAGGTTTATTCATGAGGTAATAGATGAATGTATGATCGATCTTCCATCCCATACGATAGAACAAGGCGCTTGCCTATTAATATGATCATTGATCCTTGTGATAGCACGGATCACTGATATGGAAGTCTGTTTCTTATCTTGTTTACAAAATTTATTTTTCATTTTTAAACCTATTAATAATATACTCGTAAGTTACTCGTAAGTATATTACATTATTTTTTCGTACCGTGCAAATAAAAAGCCCCTTTCGAAAGGGGCTTTTTATAAAAACAGCTAATAAAAGTATTTTAGATCATATAGTGGGAGTACCTAGCCAAAGACCTATAAATAGCAATATACCTGCAACGCTGTGCATAGTAATGGTGCCCCAATTTGCAGGCTCTAGAAGTCTATCATTGTAATACTTATACAATGTCTGGATCGAGGTCACGCCAAAATAAGATGCCAAGAGAGTGATCAAGATCAGAGATGGGAAAGTACCATTTATAACTAATAATACTATACTTAAAAAAGCTCCTACAACTAAAGAAACATAGCCAGCTCTTGCTCTTTCAGGGCCAAAGACCACAATTAAAGTATTCTTGCCAGTAGCTTTATCACTATCATGGTCTGGGAATTCATTAACATAAACAACAGCAGCTATCAAAAACCCGATCGGTATTCCTGCTAAAAAAGCTTCTGGAATAAGTTGGCCTGTTTGCACAAGCGTGCTCCCAGCTACCATAAGAGGACCAAAATTTAGACCTATGAGTAGCTCTCCTAACCCTTTCCTAGATGAAAAACGGAAAGGAGGTGCTGTGTAAAATAAGCCCGAGAAAAATCCAATTAATCCTAGCCATAAAACCGGCATACCTGCTTTTAATATGAGAGGAATACCAACTACAGCACTCAGCGCAAATGACACAATAGCAACGGTGAGCACTCCCTTTGGAGAGATCAAACCCATTTGAATACTTCTACTTCCTCCATTCAATCCAACATTGCTGTAATTATAATTCAATGCATCTGTCCCACTAATATGGTCAAAATAATCATTAGATGTATTGGTACCTATATGTAATAAACTTCCACCGAGAATAGTTAAGCCTAGCCATCCCCAGTCTACAGGATAGCCCGCATACTTAGCTACTGCCGCACCAACTAATATTGGCACAATGGTGGCGGATAAGAATGGTAAACGCATGATCACCATCCAAGTAAACAACTGTGTCATAAAACTGATCTTAGGCCTTACCTCATCTGGTGTTTTATCTTCTAAAAGAGTAGTAATACCACAATATCCAATATGCTCTCCATTTTTTCCTTTTGTGGGTGTGATCTTGATATGACAAGGCAATTCACTTCCATCCTTATGAATAAAGGCAGTATTCCCTTCCCACTCTCCTTTTTTTACAGCTTCATCAAGCCAACCTATAACGTGCCCAAGCACAACCTGGCCATCACTAAAATCACTTACTCTCATCTTACCAACAACCTCTTCTTGGCTGTAGCCGAAAAGTGCTGAAGCGCCATCACTAAATGTCTCCACCTTACCATCAAGGTCACAAGTGATCACGCTTTTGATCTGGTCATTCATACTGTATATATCCTTTTATAATCAAATTAATAATCAAAAATTACTCAATGGAGATTCTGTCTGAAAAACGTTTATTTAATAGAATAAAAGATAGGCCGACTTGGTGCTGCATCCAGGCCCCAGTTCGGGATCTGTATCTGTAAAAAGCCAAAACCATCCTTTAGATCATTCGGAATGAAAAGTAGCTCCGAAATGGTCTTGCCTTGTTTAAAGAATTTTTTGTGATTTCCTAGTTGCCCTCCATCATTTGCTTTATCGAGACTTGGGATATCCACTAAAAGATGTTTTACACCAAGTTCATTGATATGATCAATAGCATCGTTTGTAAAAAATGGTGCCGGATCTAAATCATAATCCCTTGTCTTTTTAGAATCATCATTTGGAATTGTCCTGATGATCAATCCACTACAGGACTCGGTTATATTTTTTTGTAGTTCCTTTTTTGTGATCAATTTTTCATTTACGATATCAGAATGGTAGGATTCATTTGTTTCATTTGCTTCGCATAATTCTACTGAGACCAAACATGTAGGAATCATGCCATTTGGGCAAACATCTGTTATTTTCACTTCCGAATCAATAACATGTGAAATGGATTCTGTGTGAGTTCCTGTACAATGAATATCCAAAGTAACGATGGGAACATTACAACTCCCTCCTTCCTTTATATCGCCAACAAAGTTACCTGACCTAAGAGCTTTATATCGGGGTTGCTCAGAACCGTAAAAGGTAGGGGCTCGACCTGAAAAATCATTTCTTATAGAGAGGTCTATACCATTATCAGTATCGACTGAAAAGACCTTATTATTATAATGAATTTCAGTGACCAATATCGAATTAACCTTGTTCTATTAGTTTCTCAATTTCACCATCATCAGGGAAACGGTCTAGAGACCTTTTAGAAAAGATAAGTCTATCATTTAAGGTCACTTCAAATACACCACCACCACTTGAAATTAGTTGTACATCAATTCCTTGGAAGGTCTTTTTTAATTTAGCCTCCAAACTGGAAGCCCTAGGTAGATAGTTTCAAACAGCACAATATTCTATGGTCACTTTCATAATTAATTACCTGATATGTTTAGTTAAAAAATTTTAATATGTCTTCTGGATGAGTATGCAAGTTAACATCATCAAAGATATGAATTAACACACCATTCTTATCAATGAGAAAAGTTTTTCTTGATGGAAAAAAGTAATATTTATTCACACCATATGCATTGCCCATCTCCTTTTTTGAATCAGATAACAAATTAAAATTAAGATCGTACTTTTTTCTAAACGATCTCAATGCACTTTCGTTATCGTAGCTTACCCCTAGTATTGATATATTATATTTTTCAAAATTCTTGTATTCATCGCGGAACCCGCATGCTTGTTTTATTCATCCTGGAGTATCTGCTTTTGGAAAAAAGTAAATGACCAGATTCTTACCTATATAATCATGCAGTTGATGAAGATTGCCATCTTGATCGATCAATGAAAAATCAGGCGCTGACTGACCAACTTCTATAGTGGCACCAAACAATGAGAATTTTAGCAAAATTATAGTTAATATTTTTTTCATTTATTAAGTATTTAACTAAACATAAACTAAACAGGGCTGAAAGGTAATGGTATTAAATTTTATAACATGAAAACCTCTGATATTAAAACGATAGGAAAAGAAGTAATACGAATCGAAGCTGATGCAGTGTCTCTCATTGCAGACCGTATCGATCAGCAGTTTGAATCTGCAGTACAAACCATATTGAAATGTAAAGGGCGCCTTATCGTTTCAGGTATGGGAAAATCTGGTTTGATATCCCAAAAAATAGCATCAACAATGGCTTCAACAGGAACGCCTTCTCACTTTGTTCACCCTGCAGAAGCTACTCATGGTGACCTGGGAATGATAACTGAAGAAGATGTAATGCTTATTGTAAGCAATAGCGGTGAGACCATGGAATTGATCCAGATCTTGCCATCGATAAAAAAGAAAAATGTTAAGGTTATTGGTCTGATCGGTAGACAAGGTTCCAGCCTAGCTTCAATTTCTGATATATACCTAGATACATCTGTAGAAAAAGAAGCATGCACATTGGACCTTGCTCCTACAGCCAGTACAACAGCGACACTTGCCATGGGAGACGCACTTGCTGTTGCACTTTTGGAACTAAGAGGGTTTAACCAAGAAGATTTTGCTGAACTTCATCCAGGAGGAACTCTAGGTAAACGCCTATTACTTACACTGGATCAACTAATTCATACAGGTGATGATATCCCATTCATTTCGATCAATTCCAGTATTAAGGATGCACTATTCACTATTTCCGATAAGGGCCTTGGACTAACAGGTGTGTTAAATGATGATAATGAATTAGTTGGAATTATAACAGATGGTGATATAAGAAGAGGCCTAGAGAAAATTGACAATGATCTCCTTAATGAAAAGGCTGAATTCCTGATGTCAAAAGATCCAAAATGGGTCACTTCTGATACATTAGCCTTATCTGCTCTTGAACTAATGGAAAAGTATGCCATAACAAGTTTATTTGTTTATTCTGATCCGAGTCTAAAAAAACCAGATGGGATCGTTCATATTCACGATATCCTAAAGTCTGGAATTCAGTAATCTTATTTTATGCCCACTACTAAATTTTTCATTCTATTATTAATATTTTGGAGCTCTTGATGGATAAGGTTTTTAGAAATGTAAGTATTTTTATCTTTGCATTCTTCATTGGTTGTGAAAAAAAATCACCAGTAGTAAATATATATGATTCAAAAGAATATAAATCACTAACTCGTAAAGAATTGAATGTAGGCGAATCCATATGGGCAACAGCTTGTTTTCGCTGTCATATGTATGGAACTAATGGTGCTGTACTTCTAGATGAAAAAGCATACTGGGATAGTGCTGCATCAAAAGGGATCGATGAATTATATAAAAGTGTCTGGGAAGGTAAAAAAGGTGAAAATGGTGAAATGCCTGCAAAAGGATTTTGCAATCTTTGTTCAGAAGACGAGATCAGAAAATCTGTATTATATTTATTTGACCTAGCGAAAAAAGTACAAGCAGCAAATGAAGAACAAAGTATGAATAATGAAGAATGATCTAAATGCTCAGCGTTACAGATCCTTCAACGGTATCTTCTATTTTTGTAGCAAAGTTTAAAAAACTATCCACATTCATTTCTTTTAAGTATACAGCTCCATGAACAGCTCTTAGATGTGGGTTTTTATTTCTATACCAATAATCTCTACCGAGCATTAGTTGTAGATCGTGGTGCTGCTCAACCCATATTTTTTGGGAAAGCTCACAAAACGGACCATCATATTCATAACTAGGAAATGAAGCGTCCTTTTGACTAAGGTAACAATTCATAAAAGTAGAGTTTAGTATCGACATTGAATTCAGCGTCACCGGAACGATTATATCTGCTTCTGCTAGATTAAATCGGTACCAGACATTACGATATCCCCATATCCTCAAGTTTGAAAGGTCAGCCTCTTTATTCCACATTCGAACTGCTTCTGCTATACTTTGTAGAACCTTATAATGAGTATCCGGACCGCTACCTTCTGGGTCCATAGCTAATGTAATGACAGTAGGCTGCAACTCTCTTAATTGATCTAAAATAGGTGCAACATCTCTTTTCTTTTGAGGCTGTTCAGTAAAAATATCACCTTTATAAAAACCAAGCCTTAAATGATGTACATCTTTAACTCTTACTCCATAGTTTGCCCACACCAGCTCTTCTTCAAATTCACGTATCATACCTTTTAATTTTTGAATCTCAGAGGAATTCTTTTCTCCATCATAATAATCTTCAAGTTCACTGATTATGCTTACAAGCTCTTCACGCAGCCCCTTTTTATCTTCAACATTGAAAATTTCAACGATCGACCTAACCACTCTATGAGATAACCCTCTCGACTGGCCAGTTGAATCATTATTAGCTATTTTATCTAGATAATGATATACATCCTTATCCCATTTCAATAGATATCCAC
>CAJVZI010000017.1 GCA_913020665.1 uncultured bacterium
TTGATAAGTGTATCTACTGTACTCATAAGCGCTGCAGCAACAGCTGCTATTACAAAAGCGAAAATAACTTCACTGCCTGTTATGAGATATGCAACTTGTGTAAACACATGATCTAATTTTGTGGATGCATCCCATGCCTCTGGTGTAACTATGCTAATGGCCTTACCTACCCACCCCGCATTAGAAACAACTACAGTGGAGATAGGTAGTAATACGAGAACATTAAAAGCGGCTGCTTTTCGGCCTTCGTGGACAGATTTACAGGCCATAAATCTCATAATAAGACCTTGATTCATAAATAAAAAGCCTACTGAACCTGCAATGCCATCTTGCCAGAATATGCCTACAAAATTAAAGTTTGCAGGATGATTGAAGTGAGCTAAAGGCAACTTGAACTCGGGAGAAAGAGCATTCCAAAAAACTGAGAAACCTCCTACATAGTTTACTCCCATTATAAAAACCATGATGCCAGCAAAAATAAGAATGAATCCTTGAGCAAGATCTGTAAATATAACCGCCGTTTGTCCTCCAAAAGTGATATATACACCTGAAATGATCGCTACAATAAATATGATAGTATAAAGATCCAAGCCAAGTAGTGGCTCTAAAGTTTTTCCCATTGTAAGAAAACCAATCGCTATATAACCGATCATATACCCAAGGATAGCAATCGTAGCTAATACTCTAACACCAGGATTAAATCGTCTTTCAAAATAATCCGGTATCGATCTGATCTTTGTATAATAAACAATTGGAAGCCATCCAAAAAGGAATAATGGCATAAAGAACCAATCATTCATATAGGTCATTGTGGATGAGAATCCATGCTCGTAAGCCTTAGATGAATATTTCAAAAAACTATGGCTACCCACTCCAGTTGCAACAATACTCATAGTGACAAGCCACCATGAAAAACGCCTTCCACTAAAGAAAAAATCTTGGGTGGTTTTATTATACCGTGCAAAGAAAGAACCAAATCCAAGCACCAATGCAAAATAACCAAAAATGATCACCCAAAAATATGATGAAGTTTGAATTGAGGTATCCATTAGCTTTTCAGATTTTGATCTTTAAGAAGTCGATTAATAAGATGCCCACTCGAACCAAGTATGAACAGACCAATTATTAGTGAGATATTCGTTTTACCTAATGCGGCAAAGGTAAATAGGGCATGTATACCCATATAATAGAATAAGCCAAAAACTAATATATGATACCATTCTTGGTGCTTGATGCGATCTAGGTTTAATGAATTAGACCTGATAATAATAAAGATCCCAATCATAAATATCGAACCTCCTACACCATATAGATATAGATAGGGTAACCATGTTCTGCTAAAATCAAGCATTTGCATTACCTAATATTGTATCAAATTGAGGTTTAAGATTATTCCAGGTCTCAACCAAGCCCTCAACAACGACCTTTGTATTGCCAACAACAGGCATAAAATTAGTATCTCCAACCCACCGAGGAACGATATGGTAATGAATGTGCTCTTCAATTCCAGCACCTCCTGCTTTACCTAGATTTGCACCAAAATTAAAACCTTCGGCATTCATTGTGCTGCGAAGAATATTCATCGTCTCGTTTGAAAAAAACATGATCTCATTATTGCATCTATCAGAAATATCATTTGTATCTGATGTGTGTTTATAAGGAGATATCATAATGTGACCATTTGAATATGGGTAGAGATTCATTAAGATAAAACATTCCTTTCCTTTAAATAGAACAAGATCTTTTTCATGATTGGTGGACTGGGATTTTTTACAAAAAACACATCCTTCCTCTTTTGGAGAGCGAACATAATCTATACGCCAAGGAGCCCAGAGCTTATTCATCCTCTTGCTTTTTACGCTCCTGAATAACTTTATTCTCGTATTCCTTTGGCATTTTTTCATAATGACTAAAAGATTCAGAATGAATTCCTCTACCTCCAGTCAATGAACGAACCGTAGTTGCATAATGATACAACTCAGCCTGAGGCACCTGTGCCTTAATTACCTGGAAACTACCATCAGCATCCATTCCCATTATTTTACCTCGTTTTCCTGAAATATCTCCCATTATATCCCCCATAAATTCTTCAGGGACCTTCACCTCTATGTCCATTATTGGCTCTAATAAACATGGCTGAGCTCCAAGGAAAGCTTCCCGAAATGCATGCTTACCTGCTGTTTGAAAAGCAATGTCTTTTGAATCAACTGGATGCATTTTTCCATCATAAAAATCAACCTTAACATCTACAACCTTACAACCAGCTAATATTCCATCTGAGCATGCTGTGTTCACACCCTTTTCAACAGATGGTACAAAGACGCGATCGACATTTTGTCCTACTAGAGACTGAGTAAACTCAACACCCTCTCCTCTTTGCTTTGGCTCGATCTTCATCCAAACCTCAGCAAACTGCCCTGCCCCACCAGATTGCTTTTTATGTCTGTATTTTGCTGAACCATTTCCTGTAATTGTTTCTCTGAATGGCACCTTAGGCTCTTCCAGAGCAATATCAATACCAAATCTTCGTTTTAATCTCTCTGTAGTTACTGTTAGATGTAATTCCCCTTGGCCAGAAATGATAGTCTGCTTTACCTCAGAGTCTACCCTATAAACAAAGGTCGGGTCCTCTTCATGTAATGTTGAGAGCCCAACTGCTAGTTTTTCTTCATCTCCCTTCGCACTTGGTTTAATTGCAGCATGTATATTAGGATTCGGTAGATTCAAATCAGGTAGAGTGACGTGCTTTCCTGAACAAAGGGTATTGCCAGTATGCGTGTCCTTTAATTTTACTACACCAGCTATATCACCTGCAGAAAGTTGATCTACCTGTGTTCTGTTCTTCCCATTTAAAATAAACATCTGTCCGAAACGCTCATTTATGTTTCTATTTGTATTATGATAGTCTTTTCCAGTTTTTACTTTACCAGAATAAACTCGGAATAAAGATAGTTCACCAACATGGGATTCTGACATAGTTTTAAATATCTGCAATACGGTCTCAGAACCATCAAGAGAAACATCCACATCATTTCCTTGATCATCCTGAGCTGTTACTGTTTTTCTATCATCTGGAGAAGATCCATACTTAGATATAAAATCGCATACACGTGCCACACCGATATTCGATGTCGCTGAAGTACAAAACAGTGGGATAAATGTTTGGTCTTGTATGGCACGATGGATTCCATTTCTCATTTCTTCTTCTGATAAACTACCTTGTTCAAAAAATTTCTCTAGCAAAGTATCATCAGATTCAGCTACATACTCTATCAATTCTTCATGCAGGCCTTTTACCTTTTCTTTTAATTCTTCTGGTAATTCACCTTCTGTCATTTTTCCAGATCCATCTGCCTGATAAGAGATAAGTTCTGTTCTTAAAACATCAACATTTTGATTATACCCAGGACCTTCATTGACAGGCAATTGCATAGGGAAGACATTATTACCAAACCGTTTTCTAGCCTGTTCAAGAATACTATCAAATTTTGTATGCTCTCTATCCAAGCCATTGACAACCAGCATTTTAGGAATGCCTAATTGTGAAGCATGATTCCACATGGTCTCTGTACATACTTCAACACCATTTACAGCGTGAATGGTAATGACGGCCATATCTACTACGCTCAGTGCACCAAGGGCCTCGCCAATAAAATCAGAATATCCAGGCGTATCTATCATATTGAACTTCTTATCCATCCATTCCATATGGAGCGGAGTACTATGAATAGATATTTGTCTTGATTTCTCGCCAGGGTGATAGTCTGAGGTTGTTGATCCATCTTCGATGGTACCTAAACGATTGATCTCTCCACCAATTTTAAGCATTGCTTCTGCTAGACAGGTTTTTCCTGAAGCTCCATGCCCGACAATTGCGAAATTTCTAATATCAGATGCTAAGAATTGTTTCATATTATATCCTCATTCAAATCGAATAATTATAGATGAAAGGGTGCTGATTGTAAACACTCAAAAAAGGAAAATCAAGAAAATTAAAAACTGAGCGTTCTGAACTCTTCAATATATGCTCTAAGGGCTGGAACCATATATACTTCATCGAGGTCGAATTCAAGGAAACTAGTAGCAAGGGTCTTTAAACGCTGTTCTATAGGCTTCATTTTATTTACTACTATGACAATTTCATCATTGATAGTGCATGTTCCACCAGAGAAATCTCCTTTCCCTTTTAGTATTCTAAGTCCTAGGCGTTGAGCAAGTTCTTCAAATTCAATATATAATTTTTCATTTTTCATTAGATCAATTCTTCTTGGCCATTTGTTTTTAAAAATTCTACAAGGTTCTTAACCTCCTCTACTTTTTCTCTAGGGACCACAAGCGTAGCATCATCAGTATTTACTACAACTATATCATCAAGACCCAAAATAGCCGTGAACCTATCTTTTGAATGAATTAGATTATTATTTCCATTCATAACTTTTCCACTGCCTCTAATGATATTTCCATTCTTATCAGAATTCAAAACATCATAAAGTGCATTCCAAGAGCCAATATCATTCCAATCAAAATCACCGCACACTACATAAATATTATCAGCTTTTTCTAATAAGCCATAATCAATTGACTCAGGCTCGATCATTTCCCAGAGGTTTGAGAAAGATTTTCTGGAGTGTATTTTAGGTCCTATTTTTATTAATATTTCGGCAAGATCAGGCATATGGGTTTTAAGGCTATTCATAAATGTTCCAACCTTCCAAAAGAACATACCTGCATTCCAAACAAAATCACCACTTGCCACAAAACGCTCAGCTAATTTTTGATGCGGTTTTTCGGCAAAGGTCTTCACATGATAAGCATCAATATGGTCCTGCTCACCTTTTTCATCATACTGTATATAACCATATGCAGTAGAAGCATAATTTGGCTTGATACCAATAGTGACAAGATTTTCACCTTTGTTCGCAAGATGGTATGCAGTACTGATCGCTTTTTCATATTTCTGATGTCCAACTATCAAATGATCAGCAGGAAAAACACCCATAATAGAGTCAGGATCTTCTAAAGCAAAGTAAGAAGCCATCATTCCAATTGCGGGTGCAGTATTCTTTCCAGAAGGCTCTACAATAACTTTATCTTTATCAACACCCTCTACTTCTTTAATGATAGTATTGTAAAGATCCTTACGTGTTACAATATAAATATCAGTGACCTTCTTTACCTTTTTGAAACGATCTATGGTCATTTGGAGCATAGATTTTTCACCAAGAATATTTAATAATTGTTTTGGCCTATTATACCTGCTGTAAGGCCAAAATCTAGTTCCACTACCGCCTGCAAGGATTACGCACTTCATATCAAAATGTATTATCCATAATTATTGTATCAAGTTCTAATTCCCAGTTTGCCCTGATCTTCACTGTGTCAGGATAATTATAAAACCATTCAGATGGCCTATACGGGGAAATATTGCCAGGAGTGTATTTTCCATTTTTATCTATATCTTGAAAGAACATTAAAGAGTAATCTCCTTCTGGTAATCGTTCCATATTGAACGCACCTTTAGAATTTACTAATGTTCTAAAAACAGTTTGCTCTTTTTCAAATTTTGTCAATTTTGCTATGAAATCATCAGACCTTTCTCCTATACTATTGATCTTTAGAGATCCAAACCCTTGATAGTCCGATGTTTTAAACTTTATTGAGGTCAATGAGTCTTTCATACTTTTACCATATATAGGAACAAGAGATCTTCTATCTAATTTTAACACATATTCAGTCCTGGGTTTCCAATTTTGATCTGGGTAGATATTAATTGCAAGAGGAGATTCTAATTCAGTTTTAAATGAGATTAAAGTTGTGTCATCTAATAGATCGAATGAATTTGAACTGGACTCGACCAAGCTCGAGAAGACAACTTTCAAAGGGATAATATCATCATCCTGAATATTAAGTACATATTTTGAATTTGGCTGTAGGAGGGTGATATTGCTTGTATCTTGAGTTGTATCCATTTTAATTCTAATAATGCCAGAATCAATTAAAGCTTTTTCATGATCGACCAAACCTGGTGTCATTACAGAAACATAGTCACTACTATTTTCTCCCAAAATAAAATTCAATTTCATAGCATCAAGTGGGTCATTAAATACTGTGATCTTTGAAATAGAGGAATCTTCATTTATTACAGATAAGAGTAACTTATTTGAAAATTCATTAATCTCTTGTGAAAAAGTGACTCTACCCCAAGAACCTTTCACAAATTCTGCATTGGTCATTTGTATTGCACCCAGATGAGTAGGAATACGAATATTGATATTATTCATCTTCTGTTGTTTTTTTAAATCAAAGACACTTATCCAGCTTAAACCATATGTCATTCTTTCTGGGATAATAGCTGACCCTGATAGGACTTGATCTACTGCAGCAATTCTATATTCCCCTGGAGAGAGAAACTTAAATTCATAATTACCATCGTCTGACGCATCAATAGCATAATCCGGTATTCTATTAAAAAATTCTAATGAGTCAAATTCATCTTGTATTTTCCAAAGATGAACCGTTGATGGTTTTGAATGATATGTTTTTCCTGAAATAGAACCTTCGTCAATCTGGTCTCCCGTAGAAAAGGCAACTTGGATACCTTGAGCAAGTTTTACTTTATTTTCATCAGATAAGTTTCGATTAATAACTACTATATAGGTTTGATCTTTTTCTAAAGAGTCTGGTAGAGCGATTAAGATCTTTTTATCTTTATATATTAATTCTGGTTTTGTTTTTAGAGTTGGTAAAATATGGATCGCCCGATCGATACTACTCTCATCAATATACTCTGAAAATTGCAACTCAATTAAACTTCCTTTGTAATTAACAGTCCCATCTTTTGGAAATGTTTGAATCAGTTCTGGAGGAGTTATATCTTTAGGACCACCCGGTGGCGACATTACAGCAGCACAGGATAAAAAGAAAAGAATAGCCGCTATAACAAAAATATGATTAGAAAAATTAAATTGCTTATTCACTTCTTTTCAAATTTACAGGGATCTCTTGTTTATATGATATTTCTGTTTTAGAAATATTCAAGGTAATGCACCAGACCTTAACACCCGATTTGTAAGCTTCATTTAAAGCGTTTGAAAATTTGGGGTCTCTTTCCCACATAGGCTCAAAAGAGACAGCATCGGGTCTTTGACAAACAAATAATATGCCAGCTTGGTACCCTTGATTGACCAAATCAGTTAGAGCTTTTGCATGATCCATACCTCGCTTTGTCACTGCATCAGGAAATTGCGCCACTCCATTTTCCACGAAAGTAACTGATTTGACCTCTAGGTAAAATTTATTTTCATCTTCATCCTTTAACAGAAAATCAAATCGATGATTCTTTACTGCAATTTCTGGTCGTATCAATGTATACGGACTTAGAATGGGTATTTGTTCTTCTTTTAGAGCATTGTGGACAAACATATTTGGAAGGGTTGATACCAAAGAAATAAGTTGACCTCTATATTCAACCATAACAGTAGAAAATGATGTTTTCCGACCAGAGTCTTTTGGTGCAGGTCTAACCATTAATTTTGCTTTGGGAACCAATAATTCTTTGAGCCTTCCAGGATCTGGTAAATGGCTACGATAGAGCTTCCCATTGATTTCTACTATAGTAATAAATCGATTGGGTCTTTCAATAAAGGTTGCAGCTATCAAAGGACCTTCAATGATCATAAACAATTTTAAGATCGAGGTTTTTATGTATCATCTGATAATGTATAATTCTATGTAAATTTGCTATAAGTGAAATGTAATTATAATAAATGCCACTAGTTCCTTCATACATCAAAAAATTACAAAATTATAAGCCTGGAAAGCCCATTAGTGAGGCTACTAGAGAAACAGGTATTTCAAATATCATCAAGTTAGCTTCTAATGAAAATCCTCTTGGCCCTTCTCCAAAAGCCATGAAAGCTTTGAAGGAATCTCTAGAAAATATGCATCGTTATCCAGATGCTTCTGGATATGATCTTAGATCAAAACTTGCTGAACGATTTAAAGTAAAAGTAGATAATGTTGTTTTGGGCGCAGGCTCAGAAGGGATAATGTCTACAATAATGCGTACGTTCTTACTGAATGATGATGAATTGATCAGTGCCGAAAATTCTTTTATTGGATTTCGTGTTTTAGCTAATGCATCTGGGAGAAGAATTCACTGGGTACCTATGAGAAAGTACCGTTACGACCTGGAACAAATGGCAACAAAGATCACGGATTATACAAAGATCATTTACATTGCAAACCCAGACAATCCTATGGGAACATATATAACCAAAAAAGAGTTTGACGAATTCTATAAATATATTCCAGAGAGAGTATTGATTATTTTAGATGAAGCATATTTCGAGTTTGCAAATGAGATACAGGACTACCCTGATTCCATGACCTACCGATATGATAATGTAATCACATTACGTAGTTTTTCTAAAGCATATGGGCTAGGTGGAATAAGAATCGGTTATGGATTAGCCCATGGCGAATTGATATCTAATCTGCTTAAGGTGAAAGTTCCTTTCGAACCTTCATTACCAGCGCAAATTGCAGGACTTGCTGCTTTGGATGATGCAGAATTTTTATCGGAGACTCTTAACGTTAATAAAAAAGGTATACGATTTTTAAAAGAAGAATTAGATATTTTGGGGATAGAAAATATACCTTCTGCAGCGAATTTTATTACAACCGTTTGGAAATCAGAACAGCAGGCACATAGATTGTCAAATGACCTGTTAGCAAAAGGTATAATTGTAAGACATCTGGCATCTTTTGGATGGCCAAATTGTGTACGTATATCTATAGGCACAGAAAAAGAGAACAATAGAATCATTAACGCATTGCAAAAGATCTTATGAATAATATGACATACTCTATCAAAGGTTTTGACCATTGTGAACTTTACGTAGGCAATGCAAAACAGACTGCGTATTATTATCAAAATACTATGGGGTTTAAGCCAGTAGCTTACCGAGGGCTTGAAACAGGTGATCGAGATAGGGTGAGTTATGTACTTAATCAAGACCATATTAATCTAGTAATTACTTCACCATTGGGAAAAAACACAGACATTGGGCAGCACATTGATCGCCATGGTGATGGTATAAGAGATGTAGCATTCACTGTAGATGATTCTGAAAAAGCTTGGAAAGAATCGCTAGAGCGTGGTGCAAAAAGCGCTATGGAGCCAAAAGAGATCAAAGATAGTAATGGTGAATCTATTATTTCAGCGATAAAAACGTTTGGAGATACTATTCATACATTTGTTGAGAGACATAATTATTCTGGTTCTTTCCTGCCAGGATATGAAAATATTGATTCGGAATGGGATTCAAAGAGTACTGGACTGGTTCACATTGACCATATTGTTGGGAATCAACCAGATGGTGAAATGAATAGTGTCTGTGATTTTTATGAGAAAGTGTTTGGATGGCATAGATTCTGGACCGTGGATGATAAAGATATTTCTACAGAGTATTCTGCTCTTCGTTCCATTGTTATGGCAAATGATAATGAAATAGTAAAGATGCCTATCAATGAACCAGCTGAAGGATTAAAAAAATCACAAATACAGGAATTTATTGATTATTATGAAACCGCTGGTGTACAGCATTTAGCTCTTTCAACAAGAGATATTATTCATACTGTAAAACAGATGCGTAATAATGGTGTTGATTTTCTTCCAACACCATTATCCTATTATGAAAACCTTCATGAACGTATCGGTGAAATTGATGAAGATATTGAAACTCTAGCAGAGCTAGGCATACTAGTTGATACCGATGAGAATGGATACATGCTTCAGATCTTTACAAAACCACTTCAGGATAGGCCTACTCTTTTCTTTGAGATCATACAAAGGAAGGGGTCAAATAGTTTTGGTAAGGGTAATTTTAGAGCATTATTTGAATCCATAGAAAGTGAACAGAATAAAAGAGGAAATCTATAAATGAAATTTGTGACCTTTCAGAATGAGAAAAATTCTCAACCTAGATTTGGTTTTAAAAAAAATGATCATATCATTGATATTAAACATGCTAGTGATTGGGTAAATGAATCAAATAACGATCCAAGCTTTTTAGGGATTCCATCATCTTTAAAGGGTGCCCTTGAAAATTGGACTGATAATTTTAAAAAATTAAAAGAATTAGAACAGACGTTGCCTTATGAAGATGTCATATCACTAAAAGTGACTGGTGGTCCAATTGCTACTCAAGAAAAAAATGTTCGGTTACTAGCACCGGTGCCAGACCCACGCTCCTTTAGAGATTTTTATGCTTTTGAACAGCATGTCCGCTCAGCAAGAAAACTACGTGGTCTAGATATGCATCCTGATTGGTTTAAAATTCCTATTTTTTATTTTTCTAATGCAGTTGCTTTGTTCGGGCATAAGGCTGAAATACCATATCCAACAGGAACGGAAGAGCTTGATTTTGAGTTAGAGTTTGCTATAATTATTGCTAATGGCGGCACAAATATTACTGAACAAGATGCTGACAAATATATTGCGGGTTATACTATATGTAATGATTGGTCTGCACGAGATCTGCAGAGGGAGGAAATGGCAATGAATCTAGGACCAGCAAAAGGAAAAGATTTTGCAACGAGTTTTGGTCCGTACATGGTTACCCCAGATGAACTTGAAAATTCGTGGGATGATAAAGGACGTTTAGATCTGCGAATGACCTGCCACGTCAATGGTAAAATCATATCGGATGGTAATACAAACGACCTATATCATTCATTTAAAAAAATGATAGAACGCGCATCAATGAATACAAATCTTCTTGCAGGTGACTACTTGGGTTCTGGGACTGTAGGAACAGGCTGTATTTTAGAATTAAGGCCAGAGAATACAGGTGGATGGATAAAAAAGGGAGACGTTGTAAAAATGGAAGTGGAACAACTGGGTATTCTAGAGAACAAAATAGTATAATCCATTATGCCTTTTTATCAAAAACGAGGTAAAATCCCAAATAAGCGACATATCCAGTTTAGAGATAGTAAACAAAATTTATATTGGGAAGAGCTTATAAGCAGAAAAGGCTTTAGTGGCATATACTCTAATATTTACCATACTCACCCGCCAACAGCCATTGAAGTAATAGGCACGCTGAATAAGATCGAACATACTGCATTGGATGAAGCGCATAGACACAGACATCTTCAAACTAGTAAATTAAATGTAAATGGAGATATCGTATCATCTCGAGTCCCTCTTTTTTTTAATTCAGACGTCACTATTTATAAATCACATGTGACAAAATCAATGTCCTCACTTTACCGTAATGGATGTGCAGATGAAGTACTTTTTATTCATTCAGGCAGTGGAAGCTTTAAATCAAATTTTGGTAATATATCTATAAAACCAGGAGACTATCTTGTTATTCCTAGGGGTATCATTTGGCATATAGAAATAAATGAGGATATGAAAGTATTAGTTATAGAATCTTACGAATCAATAGAGACCCCGGCTCGTTATCGTAATGAATTTGGGCAGCTTCTTGAACATTCCCCTTTCTCAGAACGTGATATTATCACACCTGAATTTGTAGAGCCAGCCGATGATAAAGCTGTGGAGGTAGAGGTGAAACTCCGCGCTAGTATCCAAACCTATAGCTACCAGCACCACCCATTTGATCTTGTTGGCTGGGATGGATATTATTTCCCTTATGTTTTTAATATTAATGATTTTATGCCGATCACTGGAAAGATTCATCAGCCACCACCCGTGCACCAGACTTTTCAAACCAGTGGATTTGTTATATGTTCTTTTGTACCAAGGATGTTTGATTATCATCCTGAAGCTATTCCAGCCCCATACGCCCATAGTAATATTGACTCAGATGAGGTCATATACTATGTAGATGGGGAATTCATGAGCCGTAAAGGGATAGAAAAAGAATCTATCACATATCACCCTATGGGTCTTCCACATGGTCCACAACCAGGAAAGATAGAAGAATCAATTGGTGCGAAAGAAGCCAACGAGTTTGCAGTAATGATCGATACTTTTAAACCTCTAAATCTTGCAAAGCAATGTATTGATATAGATGATAATGATTATCCTTATTCTTGGGCCAACAAATGATCTATGACCCCACTGAAAAACCTTTTACTGAAACTCACAAATTAATGATCGGTTCCATTGTCCCACGACCTATTGCGTTTGTATCTACTATATCAAAAGATGGGAATAATAATGTCGCGCCTTTTTCATATTTTAATGGTGTTTGTTCTAATCCGCCCACTGTAATGTTTGCACCTGCACGTAGAGGCTGGGATGGAAAAGAAAAAGACACTCTTACAAATATTAGAGATAATAATGAATTTGTAATTAACATGGTCTCCGAATCGTTTGCAGAAAAAATGGTGAAATGCTCTACAGACTTTGACCCTAATATTGATGAATTTGAGATCTCTGGACTTACACCTGAATCTTCGAATAAGGTCTTACCGCCTCGAGTAAAAGAATCCAAGATCAGTTTAGAATGTAAATTAGATCAAATAATAGAAATAGGATCTGGAGAGGCAGGTAGCGGGTTTGTTGTTATTGGCACTGTAGTACTTTTTCATATTGATGATGATATATATGAAAATGGTCACATTCTTTTGGATAAGCTTGAACCTTTAGGCAGGCTTGCTGGAAACTGGTATACAAGGCCAACAGACAAAATAAAAATTACTCGTCAGGTTAAACCAAAATAAGATTATTCAATATATAAAAATATCGTCAGCCAAATACAGTGATTTATGACGGATTCAAAAGATAGATTGCTACCAGAAAAGGAACTTGAGTTCATAAAGAGGATCCATGGGGTTCTAATAGACTATTTGGATCAAAAAGAGAATAGTTTGGTTAACCCTTCAATGGCACATGATAATCCTAAATCTGGAGTAAACTTTTCTTTAGATGAGCCAAATGACCATGATAGTATAGAATCCCTTATTGATCAGTATTTGGGATCAGCCATAGATACTAGTAGCCCCCATTTTTACAATCAATTATTTTCAGGTTTTTCTACTATGGGGTATTTAGGAGAAATAATTGCATCCATTACAAATAGTTCAATGTATACTTTTGAGATGAGCCCTATGGCAACTCTAATTGAAGTAGAATTAATTAAAAAAATGACAACTATTGTTGGATATGAAAATGGTTTTGGCACGTTTGTCACAGGAGGAAGTAATGCAAACCTGGTTGCAATGCTGGCTGCTAGAGATCGCATTTATCCGAAGTCCAAGAAAGAGGGATTATATAATGAAAAAATCTTGTGTGCATTTGTATCTGAAGAATCACACTATTCATATATAAAAGCAGGTTACCAATTAGGAATAGGAATCGATCAGATCATAAGGGTTTCATGTGATCAAACAGGCCATATGGACACCGATGCATTATCATTGGAGATCAAGAATGCAATTCATGCAGGGAGAATACCCTTTTTTGTGGGCGCAACAGCTGGGACGACCATTCGAGGAGCATTTGATCCAATTAAAAAAATCAATGAAATATGTAAGAATAATCATCTATGGTTTCATATTGATGGATCTTGGGGAGGGTCTGTACTGCTATCAAAGCAACATAGTGAACTATTGGATGGCTCTGAAGAGTCTGATTCATTCGCATGGTGTGCGCACAAAATGATGGGAGTTCCTCTAATGTGTACAGTCATTTTAATGAAAGATAAGGACGTATTAAGAAACATCAATAATGTCCCATCTACAGATTACTTATTCCATGGTGAAAAAATGGACCTAGGACTGCATTCACTTCAATGTGGCAGGAGAACAGATTCCATCAAGCTTTGGCTTACTTGGAAATACTATGGAGATATTGGTTTTGAAAAAAGAATAGATAGATTATTTGACCTGGCTAAATATGCCGAATCTAAAGTAAGGTCATCTAAATTATTTAAAATGGTATCACCTTGTGAATCTTTAAATGTATGTTTTCAAATACAACCAAAAGAATTGAATCAAAGTGAGTGGAGTACATTTACTAAAAATGTTCGTAATAGATTAGTTGAAGAGGGTGAAATAATGGTCAACTATGCTAATATTGGTGATATTTCCTGCATTAGATTAATCATTGTCAACTTTAACCTTAGAAGGCACCATCTAGATACATTCTTTGAAGGTATTGAAACAGTATCTAAAGAGACACTTAGAGACCTCTTCAATTAATTCCCCAATTGTCAAAACAAAATAAAACAGTCCTATTTCTTTTTATTAATGGTCCTCACCATGTCTACCATCTGATTCTACCTGCATTGAGATTTTCAGCTTTAAAGAATGAAATGGAAACAATATTTATATCTGGAAATCCTCTAAATACTAAAATAATCAATGATACAAAAAAAATAACTGGGTTAAATAATTTTACTTTGATTGATATACCCTTGCCATTGAGGTACAGGATAAAAAACTATAAAAATAGGTTATATCCCCCAGTATATACACGAATTAAAAAAGTCATTAAATATTTAAGGAATGCAAATGCTATCATATCTACCAGTCATAATTTTCCGGAGTATTTATCAAAATATGAAATAAAAAAACCCACTCTCATTTATCTCTATCATGGCACAGGTACCAGAGCATATGGGTTTGAACCTAGCCTTAAAGAATTTGATCATATTCTTATCCCAGGACAATACCACAAGGATAGATTAATCAAAAGTTTCCCTGTAAAGGATGGGCAGCTAGAAATGGTCGGAGTACCAAAACTTGATTGGATGAAAATCAAAAAATCAAAAAGTCAGAGATTATTTAATAATGACAACCCAATATTCTACTATAACCCACACTGGAAAATAGAATTTTCCAGCTATTTAAAATGGAAAGATGTAATCCTAGAGTTTTTTAAACAGAAAAAATTTTATAATCTCATTTTTTCACCTCATCCACTTATTCAACATTTATCCAAAAAAACAGGGTATGAATTAAATGAAAAAAATATTGTTGAAGATAATATATTGGTTGATCTAGAAAGCGATCAATGCCTCGATGGGACATATACCTCAATGGCGGATGTTTATATTGGCGATATAAGTAGTATGGTTACTGAATGGGTCATGGAAAAACCACGTCCTTGTATATTTATTAATGCACATAATGTTAATTGGAAAGGCAACGATGATTATTATATATGGAGATTTGGAAAAGTTGTGAATGAATTAAAAGAATTTGAAGATGCAGTTAAAAAGTCTACACATCATAATGATTTTGAAAAGATTCAAAAGAAACTGAAAAATGAATTTATTTATTCATCAGATAAGAGTAGTTCTGACCTATGCGCTAGATTTATTGAAACTAAGTTATCTATACCATCGAAATGACCAAGAGAACAAAGATCTATTTTATTGGCAGAAAGCAAGGCATTGGTCATAGGCGCTATCGGTTAAGTCATTTAGAAAATCGTAGAAAATATGAGCCTGAAGGACTTAAAGACGCAAAAGATAAAATAAAACAAGTACGATTGATCCAAAATGCTGATGTTATATGGGTCAGGGTTAGACCAGAGCACACGAATGATAAACAAAGAAAAATCATAGAAAATCGATTAAAAAAAGTAAGAAAAAAAACTGTTATCATTAATGATATATCGGTGTTTGATAATTATGACTGTAAAGATACCACTTTTTATTTATGGAAGAAGCAGGGGATCACATGTCCAGACTATTTGACCATTGAGCCAAAGGTAGATCATGCTGATCAAATAGTTGATGAAATATCAAGTTTCATACGAAAATATAAAAAGGTGTTTTTACGTACCAACAATGAGACAGCAAGCCTTGGCATGTATACTTTAACAACCTCGACTAGCAAAGAAGAGATTGAAAACACCTTATCATTATTGGTAGCTCGGTCTAGACAGCATCAAAAAAAAAGAAAAGCAACTAGGGTCATGGCTGTAGAATTTTTTGAACAAAAAAGTAGTGGACAATATACAGATCTTTATCGAGTCCATATTGTATTTGGAAAAATAATATCTTTTTATGCAGTGACAAGTAAAAAGGATATTTTCCATAATATTGATATGACCAATGATGATCTTGAACGCTTCATCATGCTAAATGAGAATCTATCTGATAAAATATATTCGCTTGAACCTAAATTAATATCAGCGGTTGAGTCTCTTGGCTGTAATCTGGGGGCAATAGAATTCTTCGTAGAAAATAATGAACCTGTATTTTTAGAGCTTAATCCAATGTGGGGAGGACACGCCAGCATAAACGGATTTGGTGATAGCGATATGCAATCTTATCTAATTAATAATCGTGGGGTTCTTGAAGATAGGATACCAAATATCTATAATTTTATGGATTATAGATTGTACTATAAAAAATTATATGAACATATTCACGAGTTTATGAGCGTGAATGCAAATATTAAATAATACTCTTTATAGTCCTAAAGTTTAAGATCGATAAGTTGTTCATTTACTACTTTGATCATTTTTTCTACCTCTTTTGAACGGACTTTGAATGTCTTCCCTTTTGGAAGCATAAATGTAAGATGATCATTGGCATCACAGGTTTTATCCTTACTGAAACCCTCCATAATATTATTATCCTCTCCAATAACCGTAACCTTTACCTCGCATCTTTCACCAGAAGGGTCTAAAGCCCTGATCCTTATTGGCACAAGTACTGTTTCAACTTTATGTATTTTGTACCTTGTCGTTACATCTATTGCATTATATATCTTTACATCAGGCAACCAGTTCATTGGAAAATATATATCGGTTTTTCCCCAAGTTGCGGCAAAGATTCCATATGTCATATCACCTTCCACTGCATTACTAGCAAGGTCTAGAAACCAGACGTCATTGAGTTTGTCTCCGGTTGGTTCCGCTGCACCAGTAAAGTGCCATCCATCATCCCATATCTCGACCCACGAATGATTCCCAGAATTATTATACCATAGCGGAGTACCCACAAATCGTGCGGGAATACCGACACTTCGACAAGCGTCAATTAAAAGGATACTCAGGCCTGTACAGGATGCCATACCTGCTTCAATACTCTCGTAAGGAGACTGATCTGCTTTTGGTCGATCAGTTGAATATATTACACCAACCTCATCATATATATTTTGATTCAATAATGCTGCAGCCTCATATAAGGAATTTGAATTTTGTATAATAGGAAAAAATCTATTTTTAAAATCTTTACGCCAATTGTCTCGACGCTCATTTAAGCTCGCATAAGGGAGTAAGAAATTAAGAAATATATCTTCAGGGATTTTTTTACCCCACTGATTATTTTCCCATACATCGTATGCCATTTTACAGTTAGTAAGTAAAAAGTCAGCTGATAATGTTCTAAGGTCTTCTTCTTGCATATTTGTTACTAGCCAAGTCATTCCTTCCAGTTGATCTTTTGGTGTTTCAGTGATAGCCTTTTTGATCTGGTCGACATTGTTCCTGGCCATCCTAAATTGACTATCAAAGCCATTCCCCATAATAAGATTTAGATAGATAAAGAAAAATACTATACTTTTATTCATAAGACAGATTCTATTGTTATATGTCAGAATACAAAGAAAATATTTAAGATGCCAATTATAGATTATCTTTAGTTTTTGTTATGGATTTAGATATAAAAAGTAGAATATATCAAGCACAGTGTATTGGCAATGTAGAGCCAATTGAGTATATGATCCCTTATCCATCAATGCGTTCACTGATTGAAGGACAAAATATAAAATACGCGGAACAAATAATTATCAAGGATCGCAACATCACAAATCAAACCTTTTACAATTATGTGCAACAGACATCTCACTGGCTTGAGACTTTAGGCCTAGAACCAAAAGAAAGAATGATCATCCCTGACCTTGGATATCCACAAACAGAGATATTACTATATGGAATCTGGAATTTAGGAGCGATTGGAGTACTAGCAGCAGACGTTGATAAAAAAGATCTAAATAGTATCTGTCGTTTTAAACTAAATATAGATACAGAGACCAATTTATTTGAAAAGATAAAAGATCAACCAATTGAATATAAACCAAAATACAAACCCCTTCTTGATGACGAAGCTCTATTATCATTTGAACAAGAAGATGGAATCCGATTATCTCATTATAATCTGCTGGTCAATACAAATGGAATACAAAAAGCTATCGGGTTAAAAAGTAGGACCAAAATATTTTGCGATCTAAAACCAAGGTCTGCTACATGGGTCATATTTCAAGCGATCTTACCCATTTATTGTGGCTGTATCTTTGACCATTCAAACCCCGAGGTCACTTTTGGCAATTCTAAAAATAGTTTTAATCTTCGAGCTGACATAAAAAATATAGCTGAATTTGCTAAAGATGATATAGGACTATGCCCAGAAAACACCGCTGCTATATCTATTGGTAATGAGCCGATACATTTAACAAGTTATAGTTTAGAAAAAACAAAAATGATGATAAAAGGACACTCCGTTATGATGGGATATTTAAATGAGTTAAAAAATGAATCTTCTTACTATAAGGAAGGTCTACATATTTCAATCTAGATCCGCTAAAACTTGTTGTGCATGTTCTTTTGGTTTGACCTTATCATACGCTCTTTCAATATTTCCATTTTCATCAATTAGATAAGAAACCCTAAAAATACCTTCATATTCCCTACCATACATTTTTTTCATTCCTATTGCCTCATACGCTCTAATAGTTGTTTTATCCGGGTCAGATAAAAGGGAAAAAGGGAAATTTTGTTTCACACAAAAGTTCTTTTGTGCTTTAACCTTATCAGCACTCATTCCTACTATCGCTACATTATTATTCTGAAAATTCTTGAACTCATCCCGGAGTCCTTGACCTTCATTTATTCAACCGGGTGTACTAGCTCTAGGATAAAACCATAACAATACTTTCTGGCCTTGAAAATCACTTAAGCTAATTTGTGTACCATCCTGGTCATCTAAGGTAAAATCTGGTGCTTTCGCTCCTACTTTTAACATTCAATCCTCCTATATATTTAAAATGATATTTCTGACCATTTGATTCTGTCATCATTTGAATTTAACATATTAAATACTGCTGCAATACCCTCCTTCTGTCCATTCCATACCAGAGTATCATGAGCAGTATCAAAATCTACCCACTGAAATTCACAATGCTCGTCAGATAGAACCACATTTTCATTATCAACTTCAATACCAAAGACGGGTATCAAATTTATTCGGTCTCCATGTGCTTCATAAAATCGACTAACATGATCAGCAACAAACATCCTGAGGGGAACAAATCCTGTTTCTTCCTCTAGCTCTCTAATGGCAGCTTCCCATGACGTCTCTCCCTCTTCGATCTTACCTGCTACACCCTGCCACAGATGCTCATACATTTTTGTTTTAGCACGTTTCAGTATAAGAAACCTTATCTGATTATTCTTTCTGGTAAATACATAAGCATCAATAACTCTAACAATGATATCAGACATCACATTCCTTTCATATCTTTCATTCTATTCAATATTGATTCTGACCAGGTATTAAAATTGTTTTTCTCAATTTCATTCTTGATCTTATCCATTAAGTCATGATAATAGACAAGATTTAGTGTAGATGAAATTCTTAGTCCTAGGACCTCATTAATATTAAAAAGATGCCTAACATATGATCTTGAAAATTTCTGCCCCCAAGGGTGTGAACTTTCATTATCTAATGGAGACATATCATCTTTATATTTTTCATTCCTTATATTTATCACACCTTTTGATGTGAATATATGTCCATTTCTACCGTTCCGCGTAGGCATGACACAATCAAACATATCAACACCGCGTCTAACTGCCGCTACAATATCAGATGGCCTTCCTACACCCATAAGGTAACGTGGCTGATCTTTTGGCAATATTTCATCACAATATTCTACTGTATCAAGCATTGCACTCTTTTCTTCTCCAACAGCAAGGCCACCTATTGCCATACCTGCAGAGGAATATGGAGATAATTGCTCAATACTAATGCGTCTTAATTTATGATCTGTACCACCTTGAATAATGGGGAAAACTACTTGTTCATGACCGTATCGTTCTGGATTATCTGACAACCATTTATGACAGCGCTTCATCCACTCAGTTGTCCTATTTACAGCATTTTTTATGGTTTCATGATCCGCATCTCCTGGAGGGCAATCATCAAATGACATAATAATATCTGATCCAAGATCGCGTTGAATTTCCATAGAGATCTCAGGCGTGAACATATGTTTACTTCCATCTAAATGGGATTGAAACTCAACCCCATTATCAGATATTTTGTTCAGTTTTGCCAAAGAGAACACCTGAAATCCACCGCTATCAGTTAAGATTGGTCTATCCCATGAAAGAAAAGAATGAAGACCTCCTGCTTTATTAATGGTAGGAGTACCAGGTCTCAAATATAAATGGTATGTATTCCCTAATATGATCTGTGAATTGATACCTTTTAATTCTTCAGGAGAAAAGGTCTTTACTGCTCCAACCGTACCAACTGGCATAAATACTGGCGTTTTAATTTTACCATGGCCAGTAGTAAGAGTACCAGTTCTTGCCTTAGAATAAGTATCAGTTTTTTTTATTGAGAATTTCAAAAGAGATCAAAATAACAATTGGAACACATCTTTGACATACCTGACAGATTTTATATCAATATTCAAATCTAGTTTATCAATGTTTCTTTTCATGTTTGTAGCTGGTATGATAGCAGTATCAAAACCTAATGCAGAAGCCTCAGCTAAACGATGTTCAAGGCGACTGATCGAACGCACCTCTCCTGCTAAACCAACTTCTCCACATATGACTACCCCTTGATCTATTGGCTTATCCATTGTGCTAGAAGCAATAGATGAAATAATAGACAGGTCCAGAGCTGGGTCTTCTACTTTAAAACCTCCTACTAAATTGACATATACATCCTTAGTTCCCATTGCAAGCGCCATTCTTTTTTCTAAAACAGCTATCAACATGCCCAAACGTTTATAATCGAATCCATTTACATTTCTCTGTGGGGTTCCATAACTTGCGCTTGATACCAAGGCTTGTACTTCAAGAAGTATCGGTCTAGTTCCCTCGAGAGATGGATATATACTAGTCCCAGCAATGTCCATGCTGCGTTCGGCTATGAAAATTTCAGATGGGTTTATTACCTCTGATAACCCATTTTCATCCATTTGGAATATTCCTATTTCATGCGTGGCTCCAAATCTATTTTTCACTGAACGCAATAGGCGGTGGTCATAACGGTCATCGCCTTCCATATATAATACTGTATCTACCATATGCTCAAGCATCTTTGGACCTGCGATTGTACCTTCTTTTGTTACATGTCCTACAATTAAAATTGCCACATTCTTTTGCTTGGCTGTTTCTAGGAGCCTTTGACCACAATCGCGAATTTGGCTTGGAGAACCTGGCAGTGAATCAAGCTGTGAATTCATAACTGTCTGAATAGAATCAATAATGAGTAGATCCGGTTGAATTCTTTCTAAATGGTTTAATATTCCCTCAAGATCATTCTCTCCTGATAAAAATAAATTATCCGGGTCTACACTAATACGCTTTGAACGTAATGCTACCTGCTCTTCACTTTCTTCAGCAGAAATATAAAGCGCCTTTCTTTTTATCCCGGAACAGATATGTAATGCCAGAGTGGATTTACCAACTCCGGGATTACCGCCAAGAAGTATGAGAGATCCAGCTAAAAGTCCACCGCCAAGTACTCTATCAACTTCATTTATACCAGTGCCTAATCTTTTCCCAGGGTTGGTATTTAGTACATCATTTAAAGATCTTGAATCCCTGATCTCTAAAGCTTTATTATTTTTTTTCCCGGTGGTTTTAAATTCAGAAAGGGTGCCCCATTCTTTACATGATGGGCATTGGCCATTCCATTTGGGAAAATCATCGCCACAGGAACTGCATAGATAAGCGATCTTTTGTCTTAAATTAGCCATGATGGGCCAAGAAATTGATCATCATGGTATGCTGAATCAAGTAAGGTTTACCAATCTGGTCCCAGAGAAAAATACCACTGTGGTTTAGAATATCCATTTGAATTCCTATCCCAAGCCATCTCTATTTTTAATAAAAAATATCCTAAATTGATCTTTGTACCTAGCCCCGCAGTAGAGACCCATGGAGAATAATTACCAGACACATTTTGGCCGTATCTTTTTGGCCAGTCTTTTGAGGAAAACTCACTAGGGCTATCCCAAGCTGCACCAATATCAACAAAGGCATGTCCCCGAATATTTCCAAATATCATTTTTAGTGGAAAACCAAGTGCCAGATAATTAATGAAAGGAAATCTTACCTCAATATTAAATAGAGAAGTTGTATTACCATATCTCTCTGCAAAGCGTGCTCCTCTTAAAGGCCAAGCATACTCAGTAAAATACACATCATGTATAAGAGTGGCATTTGCCGTATCTGTAATAACCTCTCTAAAGTTACTATTGTCAGGAATCCCATTGGTCTCGCCACCGCCACCTAGTAGATATGGTATTCCACCTAAGAAGAATTTCTGTTTATTGGGGCCAAAGCTCTTGCCAATAAATCCTCTAAGTGCGACTGTATAATCTCGACCAAAACGCCAATATTTTCTTATATCAGATTTGACAGTTTGAAACTTTAATTTATTTGAACCATATCCAGGACTTACTGTCATAGTGGTATTTTGTCTTAAGCCATCTATTGGACCTGTAAAACCAAAAATTGAATTATCATACACCCAACTTATTTTGGGTAATACGGTAGAATATGTTGAAGAATAAACTGTTGAATATTCATATTGTCCAAAATCATTCATCATCGTTTGTTCTAAAATTGAATAATTGATATTATGCCATGCAAAGCCATAATCAAGTCTTTGAAATCGACTGAAGGGTTGGGATACTATACCTTGCAAACCATAGTGTCTTAATCGTGCAAATGAAAAATAATCAACATTAAAAAAGTTTGCATTCTGGAAAGCGATAAAATAATAATCCATTCTATTTTTCAGATAACCATATTGAAAGAAATAGTCACTATTATCAAGGGTCAATACCATTTCTGTACCAAAAGCTATTTGGTGATCACCGAGTATATCACTAAAGGCAAAATAGGTCATACCACTGGTTCCAAAAACATTGCTGATCTGGAGGTTTCCACTAACAAGATCTAGAGTAAATCTGGTCTTATAGTCTTTGGATACATACTCACCATCCACTTTTGAGGAATCAATAGAAATTAATTCTTCAGAGGAAGATTCATCATTCATTGAAGAATTGAAATGCTGATATCCATTTGCAAATATCCAATCTGAGTAATCGTTTTGCTGTCCCCTTCCAGTTATTGGATTAGATTTATGACGTCTGAGATCTACTAGCGCCTCTGTTTCTTCTCCTTTGTTAAGTATGAACTGGGTAGGCTCTACAGATCTTTTCTTTAGCTTTAATGGTTCAGCTATACTATAAAGATCCCAACCAATTCCTGAATAGCCCGCAAAAATAAGTACATCATCATTACCAGATAATGTAGGCTGTTGCAGTCCAGTAAGGACATTTGTCACTGAATGAGGTTTATTTTTACTAATGTTAATAGACGAAGAATCTTTATTACCAAGCGGATGACTAAATAAATTCCAGACACCATTATGATCAGCAGTGTAAAATAGGCTATTGGCTGTATTCGCAAAGACTGGATGAGTCTCATTGTATTCAGTATCTGTTATTCTTTCAATTATTCTACTTTGAACATTTACTTTATAAATATCTGTCTGGCTATAATCATGCCTGTACATACTACCTTGAAATTGACCTGACACATGCTCACCACGGTCTGAAACAAAAGCAATCTCTGTACCATCAGAGTTCCAAGAAGGATATGCATCGGAAAAAATATCATCTGTTATTTTTTTTATAGATTTGCTTTTTAAATCAAAAAGGTAAATATCGCTAGACTTACCTGACTGTCCCACAAAAGCTATTTCATTACCTTTTGGGCTCCATGCCGCAGAAAAAACACCATCAATATCTATTTCATATTTCTGGCTTTTCTTCGTCTCAACATCAATGACATGTAGCACATCACCCTTGCCAGCTTTTGCTGCAAATACTATGCTTTTATTATCTGGCGACCAAGAAAGACCTGGTTGTAGCCATTTTAATTCTTCAAAGTCTACAGAACGATTACCCTTAACAAGTTTCTTGATTCTTTTTCCAGTCATAGCATCTAAAATGTGTATGTCAAAATATCCATTTTCATCAGATAGAACAGCAACCATACTTCCATCAGGGGACAGCGCAGGACTCACATTATAAAAATTTCTCGCTTTTTTATGATCTGTTAATTTCTCTGACATATCCTCAAGCGGATCTCTATCCTTTACATCGGGCCAATATTCTTTTTTAAGATATTTATGCCATTGTTTAGTTAAGTCATCATAATTCATTCCTAAGGCATTCTCGTAACCTTTTTCAGCATTCTGCGTCCGTTTCATTGAACGAAAAACATCACCGATCTTTTCTCTTCCATATTTTCCTGCAATGAACCTCCAGAGTGATTGCCCACCTTTATAGGCCATAAAATAATTCAACTCTTTTACAGATGGCATTCTTTCGTGAACAGCAATATCTCTCAATACCATATCTGCTTTGGTATCCCAGTTTGAACTTAGGTATTCTGCTAGCCCTTCATTAGACCATATTGGAACACGTATCTTGGTCCTACTGGAAACAACGTTTTGCATTCTCCCGCCATAGACCATGTCATTTATCAAAGCATGTACCAATTCATGATGTATTACATGACGGAATTGCTCGTAGTTTCCTTCAAAAGGAAAAACAACCCTATTTTTAAAAAGCTCCGTTACTCCTCCAACTCCTTCACGCATATATGCACCAACCACATTGGTCTGCTGAAATTCATTATGGGAATTATAGACCATGATCGAAACTCGACGCTTCAAGTCCCAACGTAAATGTATTGAGATCTGTTCGTATGACTCTTCAGCCACCTCTGCAGCAAATTCTGCAAGATCTTTCTGATCACCATAATAATAAATATCAAAGTGAGGAGTTTGTATGTAACTCCAATCAAAATCTCTATACTGCATCTTATTTTGCCCAAAAGACTGTGCATTTAAAGTGGCCAGTAGAAAAACTAATAATGTATATAATAATTTCATTGCTTACTAAGATACGTACCCAATCTATTGTGGGTTCCTTAATTCTAGTTAATTTTTATAAAAAAAGTCAATATATCACGCTCAAAAACAATATTTATAAAAAATTCATTATCTACTCATCTAATCTAAAAATATCTTGGATCTTCGAGGCGATTAATTCGCCTGTTTTTTTATGTCCTTTTTCATCTAAGTGAAGGCCATCTATTTGAGAATATTTTACCGCTGATGAAAGATCAAAATAATGACAGTTTTTTTTATTTGCGAGCTTCACATAGTGATCGTGAAATTGCATAGATTTTTCTTTGCCACCTTTAAATATCAATTCGTTATTAACATCTAAGTAACCTTCATGGACCAGTGCAGGTGGACTTAATAAAAGAATTTGAGGCGGGCTTTGCATATCAGGTCCAAATGTTGTCATTTGAATCATATCAATAATCTCAGATATGCCATCTGTTATCATTCTAACATCTCGATCAAAAATAACCTTAAGATCATTTATACCTAATTGTATTATGACAATATCCAAAGGGGAGTGAGAGTATAGACATGGAGAAATATACGATGTACCACTTCTGCCAATTAGGTCTGGATATTCTACATTAGTGGTCCTACCATTCAACCCTTCTTCAATTACATTATAATCACTCCCTAAAATATTTTCCATAACTCCTGGCCAGCGAATTGTTTTAGAATAACGCTCCATATAGAATGTATCTGGATCAAATGCGCCAGGTATAAAACCCCAAGTATTTGAATCACCAAAACAAAGAATACTTTTTTTGTTCATAATATTAATTTACATTAATTGAAGAGGTGCTTTAAAAATGATAGTTATTAATATTAAGAATATGTTTAAATCTAATTATTACTTTGATTTGATTATATTTTGCAGATCTAATAAAGATGACAAAATTTTAAATCGAAAATATTTTTAATTATCAACGCTATCCAAAGGTAAGTTTCAGCTATTATGAAGACACCCGTCTATTTTATTTCAGATGTACATCTAAAATTATCTTTAGATAAAAAGGAAGTCGATAGAAGAGACAAACTCTATCGTTTATTTGAAAAGATATTAGAAACTGGTGGGACTTGCTTTTTCCTAGGTGATCTTTTTGATTTCTATTTTGAATACCCTGATCTGATCCCAAAAGCATATTCTGATTTTTATGAAAAGGCCACTTCTCTTAAAAAGAGAGGGGTCGATCTTCATTTTCTTACTGGAAATCATGACTATTGGACCAAAGAATTCATGGAAGACATGATAATGGATAAGGTCTATTTCGATGATACACAAATTGAAATAGATGGGAAAAGATTTTATTTAACACATGGGGATGGACTACTTAGCTGGGACCATGGATATCGATTATTAAAAAAAGTAATACGATCAAAAACCTTTATATGGCTCTTTCATTGGTTACATCCAACTCTTGCATATAAGATAGCAAGATTTATTTCTAGAAGCGGGCACCATCATACCCATACAGCAGATTTTAATAAAGATGTACGTATTGAGTTAAAACAAGTAGCAGAAAAACATTTTGAGAATGGCTTTGATTACATGATCTCGGGGCATTATCATTTAGGTGAAATGTTTACAGTTAATAAAGGGAAACTGGCAGTTTTAGGAGATTGGTTCTATCGCCCGTCTTATGCAGTCTTTGATGGACATGATCTTAATCTCGTGCTATGGGAGAATGATGAATAGATTCATCCATATAATTCTATGTACTGGATTAATGCTACAAGGTTGTTCAACCATAAAGGGCCTTTTTGGTAAACGATCTATAGGCGACCCAAATGACCCAGATTTTTTAAATCGAGTACAAGAATTAAAAAGTGCTTACCGTGGGGGTAATGTCAGAGCGTTAGATGAATTGATCGAGGTCTATGAAGATGAAGATCTTCATGTTAAACTTCGTGTGGCTGCAGGCAAAACACTGGCACAAACACAACATCCAAGAGCATTGCATGCTATATCAGAAATGGTCGCCACCACAACTGCAGTAGATTATACGCTGCTGAATGAATCTATTAATATGCTTGGAATGTTCAGTGAGAATCCAAAAGCTGCTGCTGCACTTGTACGCTCAATGAAAACAATGGAGACCAGGACAAATGAGGTACATGTTTCACTTGTAAAAAGTCTCAATCGCGTTAGAACCAAAGATCAGATCTTAGCTCTATTAGATCTCTACGAAGTTGCAAAAAGTAATATGTCTAGGACAGAGCGCCTATTAACAGAAACTCTTGGTGCAATCGGGACAGACCAAGTAGTTCCAATCCTTACATCAGTCGCAAGAGATCCAAATATAAATATTGGAATTAGAAATAAAGCAGTAGAAATATTGGGCAAAAAAAATCCAAATGAAGTAGCTATTGCCTTTGCGGAATTATTGGGAGACCCTAATACTAATCTAGAAGTTAGAGAATTTGCTATAAATACAATGAAGGGCGTCAAGGAAGAGAACTTGGTTCTTTCTTTATTGAATACTTACAACATGGGAAAGACACAATACTATAGTCTATTGAATACAATGTTAGCTGCTCTTGGAGAATTTGATGACCCAGAGGTAAAAAAAGCAGTTATTGAAATTGCCCATAGTGATGATTATCCAGTGGATATTAGAAAAAAAGCTATTGATAATTTGGCAGCATTCAATGACCCTTCAGTTGTGGATGGACTCTTACCATTACTGGAGCATAAAGAAAACTATATTTATTATGATAACATAATCAATATGGTCTATGCCTTAGGTGAAGAGAAAAGAAATGCAGAATCTGTGCGGCGAATGGCTTTTAAAGCACATTTCTCCAGGAAAGAGCATGACTAGATATTTATCATTGGTACTATTATTAGGCATTGTCTTTGCTGTAGAAGTAAAAGGTAAGAAAAAAACAAAGTTTTCTGTAACAGGTATTGTACTAAATAAAGATGGCGAGGGGCTTAAAAAAGTAAAACTTATCCTCACCAATGAGGATGGAAAAAAAGTAGGCAAAGATAAAACGGGTGGAGACGGAGAATTTAAATTCAAAAAAATACCGGCTGGTTCATATATACTCAGTGGCATTC
>CAJVZI010000018.1 GCA_913020665.1 uncultured bacterium
CCATTCCTAGTTTTCCGCCAAAATTAGATACGCTCATACCGATTCTCAGATCTCTTTTTGTAATGAAGAGAGTTCCAATATCAACAGCAAATCCTTGTGCATTCATTTGCCAAATAGACTCTTGAATAAATTTTGTTTGAAATCCAAAAGAAAATCTATCTGTAAGTTTTTTTGCATATGCAATTCCCATTGAAATATTACCAGCATCAAATTTTTGACCATAGTCACTTGGCTCAGGGTCTTGAACGGTCCTGACGATCATTTCATCCATTGTGATTGCAGTGAATGAAAAACCAAGATTCCCATAAGGGCCCAATGGAACTACAGCTGTATTATAATAGTACTGCGTTTCAACTAGCCAAGGCGTGTAAAAAGATTGTACTTCCGGTCTGGACACATTTACTATCCCTGCAGGGTTCCAGTATAATGAACTTGCATCGTTGGCAACTGAAACGTAGGCACTACCCATTCCTAAGGATCTAGCTCCTGGCCCAATTTCAAGAAAAGCTGCAGACGTAGTTGCAACATTATTCTGAGCAAATATTAAAGAGACCATGATAAGTAATTTCAATATAGATCTACTCATCATTTTATCACCGCAAATTTGCCAGTATGCTCACCGATGCCTGGTGCATCTATATGATAAAGATAGACCCCATAAGAGATCTCTAGATTATCTCTGGATAACATATTCCAAGACTTTGTACCATTCTCATATACATCATCATGATGGATGGTATTCACTAAATAGCCAGAAAGTGTAAATATTTTGATCGTACATTGACTTGGTAGGTTAATGAAATCGATCTTTCGTGGGCCTCTTCCTGATTGATATTGGTGTCTAGGCTCCCATGAAGCCGCGACGATATATGGATTAGGTACGACTGCAATATTATCCAGTTCGCTTTTTGCACGATCTACATTAATACTAGAAGCAGTTGTCGTAAAGCTATAGATATCTGCCATAGAGAATGGTCTATCTATTTCTATGTGAAATATGTCTCCCGCAATCGGGTCAATGACCTCAAGAATGGTAGTATCGTATAATGTTGTATCGGTATATAAAGTATCTGAAGCTGTTATGATCGTATCGTATATAGTTGTGTCAGTAATAGACAGAGAATCTTGGCTGAAACGAATGGATATGAGAGGGCCATCGGCTATGGCACCATAGGGCCTTATAGATATGGATTCATCTCGATCCCAATCCCCATCTTGATTAAAATCTGATACTCGAAAGGGAGGTTCATCATTATGTGTGACATTTTTTACCCTAAATGGTACTACCGTACCATAACCATCAACTGTAATAGAGTCCCCTAGATTTCCTTCAAACTGTAATTCAAAATCTGCTGGATAAAATCTTGACACATTCATAGCGATCAGACCATAATTACAATCTCCTATGGTCCAACCCGTTGAATCTTCATTAAGGTCATATTCTTTATCTTTAACAATAACACGCATTCCATCGAACAGAGGATTATCCGTTTCACCATTCATCGTCTGCAGATGATCAAGATGGAAATAACGATAGCTTACTGCAAACTCACCCGCTGCTAAAATATCAGGATTGGATACCAAAAATGTACCCGTCTCACTCACAATTGAATAGTCAATCCCATACGTGTAAGTAATATCTCCTGCAACATTGGTCACTGTAACAGGATAAAGAGTGTCATAGACCGTACTATCATTAATGACCGTAGAATTGATCACCATCTTTGCATCTATATGATCATGCGAGGCGACAGCGCTACTGTCTGCATTGATCGATAATGTCTCAACAATAAGTTCTTGGTTCCTGACACTAAAAGCAAGGTCGTCTGCTGTTTCTAGGGTGTCAAATACTATCTGATATTCTTTTCCATCCGTGATCAAAAAAGGATTGACCACATCAACCTCAATATTTCCAGACCCGTACCCTGCAATATGTTCAACAAATTTTTCACCTTCCTCTACAGTATTAGGTGGCACATATCCTAGTGCTTCTGGGTTGGGTAATACAATTGCCGCATTTTGGCTTAGATTGACCACGTTCCCTTTATAATCAAGGTCGAGTGTGACCGAACATTCTGAAGGAGCAATAGGTTGTAGATTCTCACCCTCTGAAAATCCATTTTCAAAAAAATCTAGATCATATCCCTTATCATAAGCTGTCAGCGCATAATAATAGGTCTGACCATTTACGACATTATTTGAATCAACATAAATATATTGTAATCCTGTATCTTCACCCATATCAAATTGTATACCATTATAGCCAATTGGATGAGGCCCTCTTAATCCATTTTGGAGATCAAAGATAGCGATTGGTTCTTTAAAGGTGATATTACCATATGCATCAGTAATGGTATATGAATCAATAAAACCAGGGTCAGTACTCCTGTAGACACGATATCCTTCAAAATCATTGCCATAGATCGGGTCCATTGATTTCTCAGAGAAGCTATTCCAATAAAGGGTGACCTTATTATCGCCAGGTACAGCTGTCATGGTAGGCTTTAAGGGTGGTTTTGCAAAACTATAGTCATTGTCATAAATATTTTGCATGGTACTTGTATTTCGCAAAATATCAGCCATATTCTCACCATAGACCATGGCGATCGCAAATTTTTTCTTTTCTCCTGGCTGTAGAGATATATAACCAGAACCATACAAGAATGTTTGATCAACATTTTGTTGAGGTACCTGGAATACACCTGGGGTCAGCTGACCCCACATAACCTCATCATTGGATGGATACACACTTGGATAGGGAGCACTGTAAAAACTGGTCAGCCCGATCTGGTCTGATTCATCATTATCTGTTATCTCAAAGTTTGGTTCACCGAGGTCTGGGATACCATTTCCTTCCGTTCCATCTTCATCTGGTCCGGTGTAATTAATATGAAATTCTGCAAGACCATCAGCACCTATATCATCTCTTTCAGGATCCCAATCCCCATCATTATCAATACCATCAAACTGACTTTCATCGATCATTCCATCGCCATCATTATCAATACCATCATGAGGGTTTCCAGGAGACTCTAGAAAACTCCAACCAAAATATGCAGGTCTGAAACCACCATACGATGTACTCCAATTATCATGATCCCATTGATAGACCATGTCATTCTCTGTATCGAACCAAGCGTCATCATCACTGAAACTTGATGGACCACCAACATCTGCATCACCATACATTCCAAAAACAACACTGTCCAAGGTGCTAGATCCAATATTTGTTATCCAATAGGTCACAATAATGATATCCTCTGCAGCAGGATGATTCCATTGATATCCACGTACCTCTAGGTTGATACCCAGTCCTCTGCGATGATCATCAGGTGATTCTGTAGATGATTCAGGAACATCATTTTGATCCGGCCAGAATTCATACTCACTATTATAGTAATCATCCATCACGAAATAAGATTCTTGGTCTGCTCTGACATATTTTCCGTACTGCCCGTTCCATTCTCCGTCCCAGTCCTCATCTTTATTTGGCCAGGTACTTGGCCATGTTGATGAGTTATCACTCATCGCCAGATTTTCCTGATTTGGGTTTGCATATCCTGCGAGCGGTTCAAAACTCCATGGTGTACCTTCTGGTGAACTGTCGACTAATCCACGAAGACCATCAGAAACGATCCGTTTCCTATTACCGCTTGTATCTAACACACTTGCGGCAATGACCGGCGAGAACTCCCATATATAAGAGTGTCCAGAACCGAGTGGATATACTCCAGAAAAACTACTGCTTTGATCACCTATGGAGCCTTGGTTGTAGAATCTACAGAGTACGCGATTACCCGAATGATCGCCATATTTCCTATCCTCTCTTCCTAGTATCTTGGCTGCAATTTCTTCTCGATCAAAAAGTCTCTTTTTCGGATGGTTATCTGATATCAGCGATGTCCATGGAGAGATACATATAATTATAGAAAGTAACTTTTTCATCATTTTACTTGAGGGAAACCGATAACCCGACCCTAACCTGCCTAGGTGCTGAGTAATAAGATGGTACAATTAGATATTCATCAAGAGTGTTAATCATTGGACCACTATACTGAGGGGTATAGGTTGGGGCTAATGAATAGGAAGATCTACCAGTATCACCATAGACAGTCAGTTCATTACGAATATCAAAAAGGTTATATACATTGATATAAGCAGAAATTTTGATCGATTTAGATAAAGAAAAATTATAGAAGCTTTTCATATCCATATTGAAGGTGGAAGGTTTACGGCCATTATTCTCAAAAGATGTTCTCTGTCCATCAGCATTAGTGGTTGTATATGGAAAGCCACTACCGTAATTAAAAACTAAACTTATACCTGAAACCTTTGTTGGGTGAAAGGTTGCAGTTCCATTCAGTGTATGACGTTGATCCCAATCCAAGGGCACTAACATTTTCTCTGGCTCAATATCTGACTGTTCATCATAAAATGCAGCCGTCGGATCGGAAGCATTACCCTCTGAAATAGAATAAGTATAATCAAGATTACCAGAAAAGTTTTGGCTGGAACGCTTCGATAATGCAACTGTTATACCTTTAGAATTAGCGTGATCCTTATTCACATACATCCCATATCGATCACCTGCTATAAAAGAATTTTTGATCTCAGTAGAATTAAGGTTCCTTATATCTTTGAAATAGCCAGTGATCTCAAGCCCAATATCTCTTCCAAATTGTTGTGAAAAACCTACCTCGTACTGGGTCGTTCGTTGCGGTTCCATATCCGCATTGCCCATGGTTGAATTCACTCCTGAAGCAGCTGGGACCTCAAACTCAGGGTTATCATATATATAACTGAAGCTAGGGTTTTGAAAAAAGTGGCCATAGGAAAAATGTAAATATCCTTTATCCGTTATAGGGAACGCTAAAGCAAATCGTGGGCTGACCTGTGTCTTAGGCTCTGCCTTACGGTACCATGGATCACCATTGGCATTCTTAGCTAATCTTTCATCATCTGATTTGAGATTTGTATAGCTCATTTCTTCTTCAGAGATCTCTCCATCGCCATCAGAGTCATTCCATCTATTTATTGGTTTAACGGGCGACATATAATTAGGATCCTCCGAATCATTTAACACCCAAAACTGTGAGTCGAAATAATCGTAACGCGCACCAATGTTAACCACAATATCATCGCTCTCGATCTTATCCTGCAAATATGTTGAAAACTCAATTGGACTCCTTCCATTGAGAGGGTCACCTGTAAAAGGATCTTCCATTGATTGGAATGAATTGTGGATCGTATTATCCTCAGGCTCTAAGACAACAGGATCATAATCGGTCCATGAGGATTGGAGTACGGATAGGCTATTGTAGGTAATGTCTGTTTTCCTATATTCAAGCCCGCCTTTTAATTGATGCGCAGCATTGATCTGACTTGTTATCTCTGCCTTATATGTATTCACATTTGATCTTCGACTATAGATATCCATATATTTACCACCCACCTCAAAATTATTACCCGTTGCATAGTCAAAGATCCTTGGATCAGTATTATACAAAGCAGGGTCCAAGAACCCAACACCCCAATCATCGTCATAATTAAGATCATCAATAATCTTATAATAATCCTTATTATTGCTCAGATGTGTCCTATAATGATTAATGGCATTTGAATACATTAGATTGGCAAATGTTGACTGGTTCAAAGATATATCGGTCCTAATAATGTCGCCGATACGTGTGTTGAATGAATATGGCCTTCCATCTGGGTTCCAGCGGTAGCCATGGGAGTAGCTCTGTGATCGGGTATCACTGAACATACGATTATAACCCAGCTTGATCCTTGATGTGACCCTCCAACTTACTTTTGCCTGATATGTGGTCTGTTCACTCCAATTCATGGAGACCCAATCAAAGGCACCTTGCTTTCTTAGGGTGTCGATCAATGTTCTTAAGCTATCCTGGTAGTATAAAGGGGCCCACAGACTGTCATCGGGGACTAATCCATTACCAAGACCTACTATAGTATCTATCAAGAACATATTCTGAGTCTCAGACCAAGAATATGAGTTAGGGTGAAAGACCCTTTCTCCAAATAAGTACCCATCATTCCTTTTTTGACGTCCAGATACAAAAAATGATATCTTACCAGGTAATATCGGTCCCTCAATATTTGCTTTCAGATCTGTAATATTATTAGTATTTAGATCATTTACCTTTGGAAACAGAGGATCATCAGCTAGATAGTCCCCAAGATTTCCAGAAATACTACCAGAGTATTTAGAATAGTCACCATCTTTGGTTATAATATTTACTATTCCAGACATTGCCTGCCCGTACTCAGCATTAAAGGTACCGCTGATAAATTGTAGCTCCTGGATGGCATTATTCTCGATCTCTACCGCTATACCCGAATTATAGGGATCTGTTACCGTGATACCATCTACCATGTAGGAGATCTCTCCGCCTCTTCCACCACGTACATGTATCTCGCCGCCTGTTGTGACGACACCTGCCTGTAGAGCTAGCACATCTTCAAATTCTTCAACTGGTAGCAGCTCTACTTCCTCGCTGCTAATATTAGCCTGTGAGTATGTCACATCTGTCTGGATCATAGGTCGTTCAGCTTGAACAACAACCTCATCAAGGCCTACAGTACTTTCATCCAATTTACCATTGAGTGTTGTTGTAAGATCTACCCTTATACGAACATCATTCATGACCAGGGTCTTATACCCGATCATTGTAAACCTTACGGTGTAGGTACCAGGCGAGACCTGTAGAATAAAATAATTACCATCAGTATCGGTTGCAGCACCAAGCGGTGTTCCATCTACCATGACATTTGCACCGATAAGAGGTTCACCTGTTTCCTTATCGGTCACGCGACCTGATATTTTACCCGTTGTACCTGCAAATAGTACAGGGATCGCTAATATCATGCAAATAAGGATAGTTTGAATACGCTTGGTAATCAATTTTGCACCAGTTATAAAATAATTTTTAGTGATCTATTTTAAATCTATTTAACGAGGACGAGTTTTTTCACAGAATGGTAGTGATCGGTCTTCATCTCATAGAAATACATACCAGAAGGTAATGGCTCACCTTTATCATTAAGTCCGCTCCACCTCACATGATAGACTCCAGCATCCATTTGCTTATTGATCAAAGATGCAACTTGCTGTCCTACCAGGTTAAACACGGAAACCTGAACACGAGAATTTTCAGCTATATCAAACTGAATATTGGTCTCTGGATTAAATGGATTTGGATAATTTTGATGAAGCGCAAATTGAATCGGTGTGATCTTAGATTCATCAAGACTCACCTCTACACCAACACCGATCTCAACAGAGACAATATTTTCTCCTGATTCAACCACAAGTTCATCCTCTATGCTCAGATTATCATAGACACCATATGCTCCTATCTTGACGGCGATAGAATCATTGTATCCATCAAAGGCAGACACATTTCCTCTATATGGTGATACTGTAAGCCATGTAAAACTATCACCCATCTTGATCGCCATATTGTCGATCGCTACTCCATAGCCCCATTCTCCACCACAATCGGTATACTGGAATCCGACTCTAAATGAATTGACCTCACTAATATATGGTTCAAGGTTATACATGTATGAAGCCCAGTACCAAACTCCCGTCGCCATAGTGGAATCAATTAGGATCCAGGTTTCACCATCATCTATGGATACCTTTACTTTGAAATCATCTGCATAAGATGCTTGATCAGGGCCACAGGGTCCTGCAGGGTTTGGAAAATACAGATCGAATACTAGAAATGATGGATCATTTCCAGAAAAAGCTGGGTTTGAAACAAGCATAGGGGTTGCAGGATTGAATGGGTCATCCCCAGCAGCATCATCATTATATAATGCAAAATTTTGAGAACCATCAGGCGGTGAAGGAAAAGGTAAATAAGTGGAAGAATTTTCAGCTGAGTCACCAACGGTCCATTCCTCTCCTAGATCGGGAACATTTGTGAAGTCACCTAATGTTCCATCCTCAAATTGTGATAATACTAGATCAAAGGCTGCCTCTAAGTTAGAAAGTTCAATAGAGCTGATCGTAAAGTCAGCATCTGTAGTATCAAAATTCTCTATGTTCATTATTTGTTCCTGGTAATCACCTGCCATAAGCTCGTCAAAGTTGATGACGTGTGGATTTACCTGGAACGGGCCCATGGGACTTGCACAGACCGGTGCAGTAGCAACAGACTCTCCCTCACCATAAACTGCTGTTACCTCAAAACAGTATTCCACCCCATTCTCAAGACCCTCAACTGTATAATCTGTTTCATCATACTCTGTGGTACCTATTTGAACACCATCTTGGTAGATGTTATAATGGAAAAATTCGCCACAGACATTTCCTTGGCCTGTTTCTCCACCGTAAACTTTGATATCATCAATGAACCACGCCTCACCATACCCTAGGGTACAATAATAGCGAAATGCAAACATGATCTCGCCACCAGCATACTCACTGATCTCAACTGTATTGAACCAATAATCATCTCCCACTGAATCCGGGATCGATACATAAACAGAGTCCCAAGTTTCCCCGCCATCAGATGAGACCTCTAGGTAATTATTATGGGTTGCATCTCCTGGGTAATTATATGCTTCGGTAAATGTTATATAAGCAGCAGTATATCCTGTAAGATCAGCACTACCTATGAGTCTGCTATCTACGGGAGCATAGGCATCTGTTGTAGAATCTGTCCCTGAATAACTTGCATAAGCTGAAAAATCATCTTCACCTCCATCATCACAAGGATACATACCACTTCCACAATCTGCATCTGTTCCATCAGAGTATCTAAACCATCCACCAGAGCACTCACCGCAGATCGTGGTATCATGGACCACTTCCATTGCCTCTACTGCAAGAGAGCATGATAGAAAACATTCGTCAAAAAGAACATCCCCATAGGAATCCGTTTGCAGCCAGGAAAGTTCTATTTTTTCATCATAGAAATATGCTTCAACATTGGAAGGTGGGCAAAGATCTTGACCAAACAAAGTTGAAATAGTAATGATACCAATACAATAATACTTTAACGTTTTCATCATATAACTCCCAAATAATCTTTATAATAAGGCATAATAAGATACATCTTAAGGTGCACATATCAAAATACCGGGTATTGATTTAAATTATCATGCCTAACTCCATTAACTATTTTAAAAATTTCAATATTGTAGATAAAGTTATAGATCATCATTCAGCCTAAGCATGTACATGAAATACTCATATATCATTCTGTTTTCAATTTTTTCACTGATCAGTGGGAATAATACTGGTAGGCCTGTTACGGATCACACACCAGACCCCTTTAGAATGAACCAAGCGGGTAGAATTGGTGATAACCCATTTCCTACGAATCCTATGAGTGATAGAGCTAGAGGATATCTCTTACAAGGAAAAGCTCAAACAGCGATCATTAACTATGGTAATTATATCGATATAGAGGTCAATCCGAATGGTGCATGGGGTGAATACGCATACCTTTATGAGGTCTCATTCCTCGCAGGAATACCCGGTCATTCATATTCATCGAATTATACCTGGTCTAATACAGAAACAATAACAGATCAGGATGGTCTGCCAATATATAGCCTTTGGGAGTCTGAGAACGCCTATGAATCATGGTTTGAGGATGGTGATACTAATTTTGTTGGAATCATTTTTGACGCAGCTAATGATCATGGCGTTTGGGAACCAGATAGTATTGCCAAAAGAAACTCGATCGATGAGATCAACGGGGACCGGCAATGGATGATCGATGATCTTTCAAATAAGATCATTGTCAGTACCTCTGGTGACCTTGACCCAAATAGATCGACCTCGCGAATCGGGCTTATATACCCTTGGGCTTTAAGACCAAAACTTATCAGTCGAGAAGAACAATTTGACTATTATGATTATGGTAATGATCAAGAAGAGTGGACAGAGGATGATGCATATTTTTATTATGGAGCTAATACAGCTGAGTCATGTTTATCATACTATTCTCCAACATACAATACCGACTGGCATGCCTCAACAATGGCAAGGACCAAAACACATAATACAGAAATATCTGCTGGAGAACTATTTGGTGATACTTATGTTACCGATCCTGCAGACACATATCCCCTACTAGCACACTCTGGTTACGGTTCTACATGGCCAAAAAGAATGAACTCACAAACGGGTCAGGTGGAATCTTTTTGGCCTGGATGGTGGGCACAAGACTATAATATTAACCTTCCTGGCTGTTCCCAATCTCGAAAAGACCCAGACTGTTGGGAAGATGTCCCCGGTAGGTTTATATCTGATATGGATGTCTATCTAGAGTTTGATGATCGATGGGCTCATCGTGGAAATCAGGTAAATACGAATAATGAATATGAGCAGACTGGATATCCTATGGGCCTTAGAGTGATGTCTGAAGCTCATTCTTATGGAGTCTCCTATGCGGAGGATATTCTGTTTGTAACTGTAAAGGTTAGGAACGAAAGCGGTGATTGGTGCGCAGAGGATGAATATGGTGTACCTATTTTAGATGAATATGGTAACCAGATATGTGGTGAAGGAATGATCATGCCTGATGGTACAAAATTAAACCGAGGCAAAGGCTTTAACTATTCTGGTGTAAGCCTTGGATTCTGGAATGATGGTGTCATTCTCACAAGTGATAAATATGGCAATTCAAGTTACTGGTCTAGTGCAGATGATTTTATGAAATACTACTGGGAAGTATTTGAACTCAATAATGAAAGGATGTTGATCAGTATGGCGATGATAGGTGACTATGATGGTTATTCTGGTGTAGCAGGCTATGCCATGGACCCCAATACACCCAGTCCAGGTAATGAGTTTGGCCTAGTAGCAACACAATTACTCGACTCGCCAAAAGCAACAACGCCTATCGATCTGGATAAAGATGGGGTCATAGATATTTTTCCTGGTGAGCCCCTAAAGATGACAGACTGGCACTGGCTTGACTGGTACCTAAGACCTGGTGTCACACATCCAGAAAGCCTCTCTGGTGACTGTTATGCAGGAACACCAGGATGCCCGCAGGCTCGGAATAAAGAAGAATTATTCTATAAACTAATGATAGGAGATACAACGAACCTCAGTGACAACGAGCATAATTGGCATTTCCATACACAAGACCCAGGTACTGACCTACCATCAGATCTTAACCCTCACTTTGATTCTCTTGAGGGTATTGAAGAAGAAATGGTCTTTCAAAGACCACCAGAAGGTGTAGACCCTCTAGTACTTATGACCTGCGGACCTTTCGATCTTCCAGTTGGACGAGAAGTACCATTCTCATTCTGTATAATTTTTGGTCAGAATGAAGAAGACCTTATTAACAATGCTAGATTTGCACAGGTAATGTACAATTCTAGGTACCAGGGGTTCACCCCACCAAACAGACCTAATGTTGTTGCAAAGGGAGAGCTAGGTAAGGTCAAGATATATTGGGATGATATTGCTGAATCATCTCAGGATGTTGTAACAGGATATTCTGATTTTGAAGGGTACAAGATATATAAAAGCAATGATGGTGGGCAAACATGGGGAGGCCCTGAAGATATGATATATGATACAGATGGTATCTTTGTTGGCTGGAGGCCCTTCAAACAGTTCGATCTATCAGCTGAAGAAGACTCCTTACACTGTGTATATGAAAATAGTTATGATTGCGAACCTCAATTATCAAGAGGGCACTCCATAAGTGGACAAGACCCCTACTTCCCTTGGTTTAATTTAGGAAATGATACTGGATTTGAAATGATCAAACTTGAAGAACCACTTATCAATGGAGATAGGACATTCAATTATATGTTTGAGGATGAAGATATAGTAAATGGAGTTGAATATACTTATGCTGTAGTAGCATATGATATGGGAGTTGAGCCTCCATATGATACTACATTTATCGACCTTGGTAATGGTCAGTATGAGACCCTAGTGGATACAAATTATTCAAACCCTAATAAATGGGCCGATCCAGATGGATATGCATCACTAGAAAATTCTAAAGGGACCACGGTCCTTGATAAAAATTTTGTCCAGGTTTATCCAGGTATTGCTCCACAGACCGATCTAGTTGACGTAAAAGTGGTTCCAAATCCATATATTGTAAACTCAAAATTCAATGAATCAGAGCACCTGCGAAGGATTAGGTTCACAAATCTAACAGAGCATTGTACTATAAAGATCTTTACATTAGCAGGAGAACTTGTAACAACCATTAACCATATAAGTGAGTTTTCAGGAAATGCTTTTTGGGATATGAGGACCATCAATAACCAGGAAGCTGGACCAGGATTATACATTTACCATGTGCAGGCGGAGAATAATAACAGTGATCCATTTATTGGAAAATTTGCAGTTGTAAGATGATAATTCAATTTTTATTCATTTAAAAAATTAGATGTAAAATGTTTAAACTATTATGTTAAATATTCAATAATAAAACTATTTTTATGAAGAAAACCGGTCTATTCCTTATAATAGCAGTAATACAATTTTTAACTGTTAGCCTCCTCAACGCCAAAACCATTGAGGATAGTCGCATAAAAATGCTGAATGGCGAATATGCAAAGATCTTAGATTTTAATAGTGATGGTCCAATGATCATCAACTTTTGGACGACATGGTGACCATTTTGTGAAAGGCAGTTGGCCTATCTAGATCAATTAAATGAGAGCTTTGAGAATGCTGGCCTCCAAGTACTCACGGTCAATGTAAACAAACCAAATATTCTAAATCAGGTCAGGCCCTATATAAATAAGAGAAAGTATAAATTTCCTGTATCAGTGGACCCTCGCTCCAAGCTAGCAAAGAAATTTGGTGTCAAAGGCTATCCAACTTTTTTTCTCGTTGATAAAAATGGAGAAATAATCCATAGATCGGCAGGATATGAAGATGGGCAGGAAGATATTTATCTTGAGAAGTTGGTCAAATACTTAGAAAGTGAGGATATCAAATTCAATGACTTTGAGTATGAAAAACAATTATCCACACAGAAGGATGTTACTATTAATATAGATTTCTGATCTATGCGTTTTTTAGTTCTACATTAGATATCATGTAGATCTTCCAAGTCTTCCACCATTTAAAGAAAAAAAGGAATGGTGAAAATCGCTCCCCCTTGACAAAATGATATAACGCTCTTTCTTTCCTGATCGTTTCACCATTTTTATCCAATCGCGCATAGGTAACATCTGCAACACAAAGAAAATTAGCAAAAACTTCTTCTACCTCTATCGATTCAAACTTTGTAGAGTGAAATTTGCTCTTCGTTGAAGTATTCCATCCATTAAAGATCTCAATAAATTCTTCTTTGCTCTTAACATTAATAGCATCATCTGAGTCAAAATGAAGTACAAAAGGCATTGAAAGATGTTTATACATTCCGCTCAGATCTTTACCATCCACTTTAGACATGTAACTTTTCAAATGCCTGATTACCTTCTTCTTATCTTTGAAGACATCTTCTTCATTCGAAAATAGTAGGTTCCCGACAAGAGCTAAGGTGATGAAAAGTAATTTTCTCATTCTACCTTATGATCATGGCGATCATGCCTGTGGTCTTGTGAAGACAGGGTCAAGAGGCGTGGAAAGTGAAGGATCATAGACGTAGCCTCCAGAATCAAATTCAAGAATACCTTTTGTATCTATTATCTTATTTTGGATAATAAAACGGGCCATCATTCCCCTTGCCTTTTTTGCAAAAAAGGAGATCATTTTGGTTTTACCATTTTTGATCTCTTTGAAATGAGGAGTAATGACCTGCGCAGACAAGGAAGGTCGATCGATCGATTTGAAATATTCTACCGAAGCACAATTGACAACAACATTATTTTTATGCTCTTGTAACTCATTATTAATTGATTCAGCAAGGGTGTCACCCCAGTAGTCATAAAGATTATTCCCTGATCGATTTTCTAACTTTGTTCCCATTTCAAGCCTATAGGGCATCATTAGATCCATAGGTCGTAATACTCCATATAGCCCTGAAAGGATACGAGTATGTTTCTGCGCAAATACTAGATCGTCATTATCTAAGGAATCAGAATCTAAACCAGTGTAAGTATCTCCCATAAAAGAATATACAGCTTCTCGTGAATTTATTGGTTTAAATGTTTTATTCCAATTTTGGATTCGCTCCCAATTTAATATTGCTAGGTTTTCACTAATTCCCATCAAAGACATAAGGTCATTTGGATCCATTTTTTTTAGGGTCCTGACAAGCTCTTCAGATTGTTTAAGAAACCTCGGAAGTTCATATTGATCGGTATGCACATTGCATTCCTTGGAAAGTTTTTTTGCGGGTGAAAGTACTGTTAACATATATTGAATTTAATCATGACCGGCAGAACATTCTTATAAGAGATCATAAAGTATCTGCGATAACCTTATTTAGTCTTTCTACAAATCCTGCGGGGTCTTTGAGTTTTACTCCTTCTTGTATTAAAGCCTGCTCATAAAGCAAAAGTGCAATATCATCAAAAGCTTTTTGTTTTGTCTTACTTTTAAGCTTTACCACAATATCGTGTTCGGGATTGATCTCGAGAATAGGTTTGATATCTGGCATATCCATCTGCCCCATGGAACGCATCATTTCTTGCATCTGAGCTGTTGGATCATTCTCATCTGCAACTATACAAGATGGTGAATCACTCAAACGTGTGGATACTTTAACGTCCTTTACCTTATCACCTAATATTTTTTTGATCTTTTTCAATACAGGTTTCAGTGATTTTTCTGTTTCTTTATCTGTATCATCAGAAAAATCATCTGCTGCTCCACTCCTATTAACAGACTTAAGTTCTTTTTCATCATATTTTGGTACAGCAGTAATAATGATCTCATCTATTTCATCATCAAGGATCAGTACCTCCATATCTTTCTTCTCATACATCTCTAAAAGAGGTGAATTTCTAAGCGATACTTGGTTTTGACCTGTGATGTAGTAGATCGATTTTTGGTCTTCTCTCATTCTATCAGTGTATTCTCTGAGAGACACGAGTCCATCATCTTTTGTTGATTTGAATCGAAGCAGATCTGTCAAAGCTTCTTTATGCTCAAAATCCTGATAAACACCTTCTTTGATAAGGCGACCATATTGGTCAAAGAATTCTGCATACTTATCCTTATCACCTGCGACTGTCTTTAGTTTATCTAGTATCTTTTTAACAGAGTTAGATTTGATCTTAGCCATAATTCTATTCTGCTGAAGGATCTCGCGGCTTACATTCAGTGGCAGATCGGATGAGTCAATAACCCCTTTAACAAACCGTAGCCAAGGTGGCAGTAATTCTTTGTCATCATCCGTTATGAAAACACGATTAACGTATAACTTTACGCCAGACTGGTAGTCTGCTCTGTATATATCCGGTGATGCTTTTTTTGGTATAAAAAACAGGATAGTGAACTCAAGATTTCCTTCCGCTCTAAAATGTACCCACTCAAAAGGTTCCTCAAGGTCATTTGAGAATGATTTATAAAATTCTTTATAGTCTTTTTTCTTTAGTTCATTTTTACTACGTGTCCAAAAAGCTTTAGCATCATTTACCTGTTCTGTTTTTAGTTTTCTACTTTTTTCCTTCCCTTCATCATCATAATCTATTTCTGGGAAGGTTAGAAATATTGGAAAATCGATGTGGTCTGAATATTTCTTTACCAAGCTTTCGATCTGCCAACGGCTTGCAAATTCTTTTCCCTCATCATTTAAATGAATAATAATGGAGGTACCATTATCCTTTTTCACATCCTTTTTTATCTCAAAGCCAGTTTCACCATCACTGACCCACCTCCAGGCCTCTTTATTCCCTGCTTTCTTACTGGCAACTTCGACCCGATCTGCAACCATAAAACTGGAATAGAAACCAACTCCAAATTGACCGATAAGCTGAGAATCTTTCTTTGCATCACCAGATAATTTGGAAAGAAAATTCTTTGTACCAGACCGAGCTATTGTACCAAGATTATCTTGTAATTCTTTTTTACTCATGCCTATCCCAGAATCAGTGATAGTCAGGGTAGGATTTTCACCATCTTGAAACTCTAGAGATATCTTTGGGTCGAATGTAAAGGATTTGTAATCATCTTTTGTAAGGGTTAAGTAGCGTAGTTTATCAAGGGCATCCGAGGCATTAGAAATGAGTTCTCGAAGGAATATTTCCTTATGTGAATATAAAGAATGAATTATCAGTTTTAGTAACTGACTAACTTCAGTTTGAAATGGTTGCTGGCTCAAATTACTCTCCACATTTTAAAGATATATTATTTTTGGTTTTTAAGGTCGGAAAAATAAAAAAATAAAAGGCAAAAATGCCATATACATTCTCAAAAACTAGCTTTATTTAATCTGTCTATAAAGAACGTCTAACTTTTTCCAAAAGTTTTTTGGTTGCACGTATACCCGACATTTCATCTAATGATCTCCCTTCATACTCAATACCTACATAACCTGAGTATCCTTCGCTTAGTACAATATTCATCATTTTATAATAATCTGTATTTGTCTCTTCACCATCAGAATTAAAATCATTGCTTTTAGCACTTACTGCTTTCGCATAGGGCATCAGCTCTTTAACACCTAAATAACGATCATACCAATTATCACCCTCTAATTTAAAATTACCAAAATCAGGAAGAGTACCACACTGGGGATGGTCCACCTTTTCAATAACGGAGGCTAACCATTTTCCATTGGAAGATAGACCACCGTGATTTTCAACGATCGTGTTAATCCCTATGGAGGCTCCATACTCCGTCAGATTACGTAATCCATCTGCTGCTAAACTTATCTGTTCATCATAGGAACCCTCGCTTTTAGCATTGACCCTAATAGAATGGCATCCAAGAAATTTAGCTGCTTCTGCCCACTTATAGTGGTTCTCGACCGCTTTCTTTCGTTGGTTTTGATCTGGACTACCTAGGTCACCCTCTCCATCGCACATGATCAAAAGATTTATTACTCCAAGATCTTTGGCTCTATCTTTCATTTCTTTGAGGTAGGATCGATCTTCAGCCTTATCAAAGAAAAATTGATTTACATATTCAACTGCATTTATACCAAGATCCTTTTTTGCCACTCTGCAAAAATCTAGATGATCTAATTTGCCAGAAAATAGCGTACGATTTAGGGACCATTCGGCAAGTGATATTTTAAATGACATTTTATTATCTGCGCAGGATAAAATGCTACCTAGGGATGCACCGCCAGTTAAAATGGCAGTCGTTTTAATAAAATCTCTTCTGTCCAATATGAATTCTTATAATTTTCGAATTCGAATATTCTTGTACCAAACCTCGCCATGGTCTCCTTGTAATCCTACACGACCGGAGCTGGCTTTAGCAAAGTAAGGCATATCTTTAAATTTACTTTGACCAATCAATGCCTTCATCTCTTCACTGCCATATTCATATTCCAGCAGTTTCTGTCCATTTAACCAATGTTCAATATGGTTATCTTTTGAGATGATCTTGACCTGATTGAACTGACCTAAAGGTTTAACAACTTCATTTTTTGGAGCAATAAGATCGTAAAGTGCACCAGCCGAGGTAACTTTCCTCATTCTATCAGGGTGCGCTGTGTTATCCAAGACCTGCATCTCAGGAGCTGATTGCCAAATAAAATTTCCCTCTTCTGTGGCAAAATAAAATATACCTGAGTTGCCACCCGATTGTAGCTTCCACTCAAGCTCCAATTCAAAATCCTTGTAAATATCTGTAGATATTATATCAACACCCTTACTTCCAGGTATTGTCTTAAGTGCTCCTTCTTTGATCACCCATGAGTCCCATGGGAAAGAATCCATTTTATATCCTCTCATTCCAGTCACCGATTGGCCATCAAAGAGAATGGTCCAGTCTGATGGTTTTTTGCTACATGAGATAAAGACCGTAATTAATAATATAAATAGAAAGTTTTGCTTCATGATATATCCAGTTATTTGTTAGGGTTCCATTCACCTTTGGCAACCGCTGGTATAAAATCATCCAGATCTTTAGGTGGGAATTGGATCGTTTTATCTTGCTCAGCGCTCATATAGGCAGTCATAAGTAACTCAGTTACAGCAACACCATCACTAAAATTCTCTTCAGGACGCTTTCCAGATAAGAAACATTCTACCATATGGCGATTTTCAGCTGTATACCCATAAGTATCTGCCTCACTACTTACTACAGGCATTTCACCTGATTCAGAATTCTGTTTTTCTACAAGGTCCTCCCCCTCTTGCCCTGCAACTTTTCTACTAAAAAAGACCTTCAGGTCAGAGTCTAATGTATTGATGAACATCGAATACTCTGGACCAAATAGCTCCATACTTAATCGCAGTCCTGCACCAACAAAACACCATGAGGTAGTGGTCTCGACCACTAATTTATGCCCAGACTCATCCTTGTATTCAATAAGGGATCGTGCAAAATCTTCCGCAGGTCGATTGATGTAATCTGTTTTACCATCACTATTCTCTTTTAGTATCTCAGCATATTCAGGACGTTGCCATTTTAAGCAGGATGCATATGCATTGACGCTTAATGGAGTTAGAGTATCTCTAGATCTACCAGGCTCAGTAAGCATAAAACGTGCTTCTTCAACAGAGTGGCACATCATATCATTTAGTACGCCACCTCCCTGTAACTCGCCTTCCCAGAACCAAGGCATATGCGGGCCACTATGTTCTTCTGCAGCTCTAGCAAGATACGGACGACCAGTTGTTTTGGCGCCTCTTTCCCATATGATCTCCCTACCTCTGGTAACAGATGGTGCAAAAACCTGATTTTCTAGGTATCCATCTAATAGGCCAACCCTTTGTGTAAGCTCTAAGACCTTTTTTGCTTCCTTAACATTCCGACCCAATGGTTTTTCACAGGTTACTCCGATCAGCTCACCTTTACCAGATTCTATGACACCGACTATCTCTTCCATGATCTCAATACGAGTAAAATTTGGAGCGCATATCCAAAGTGCATTGATATTGGCATCCATCACCATATCAGTAACTGTGTCATATACCTTAGCATCACCAACACCAATAGTACGCGCTAAGGATGCAGACTCTTCAGCAGATGATCTAGTACGAGACATGACGCCTATAACATCACAATTCCTAACACCAATTAATGACTGTATATGAAAGCGAGTAATAAACCCACCTCCTACAAATCCAATGCCAATTCTTTTATTGTTCATCTAACATAACCTTATTCTGTTTGTTCATAAAATAGAAGATAGAATGCAGCTGTAGTTACCAAGCCAATTGCAGAAAGCGTATACCAAAACATGGAATAGTCAAATACTAACAGATCTGGTCCAGAAACCACAGTATATGCATTTTGAAGATAGCCCGACAACCATCCTCCAATCACAGGTCCACCTCCTAGTATTATAATACCAAATACTGTCTGCGCGGAATGTCTTACATCATCTTCTGCAATTTTATCTACATATATATAGGCAGCTGCAAAGAAGAAAGCATAACAGAATCCGTGAAATGCTTGACTCAAAACCATTACCCATACCGGAAATAATTCGGTTCCAAAAATAGCATATCTTAAACAATATGCACCTATGCCGATAGTAATGACCTTTTTAAAACCAATTCTTTTCAAAAAATAACCCAGGTATGCCATTGTGATGATCTCAGCAAATTGACCAATTGTCATTGCAGGACCTATTTGGCTATCTGGAATACCAATGCTGGAAAGAAAAGGTCCAGTTTGCAGAAAGTATATTTGGTGTATAATACTAACGGCAAGACTAGCTAATACCAGTATGGTAAAAGAAGAATATTGAAATAGTTCAAAAGCTTTTTTAAATGCTAATTTTTCTACTGCATCCTTTTTTGGAGGCGTATTTGGAAGTAGAAAACAGAAAGCACCGTAACACAACGAAATAAGTCCAGAGAATTTCAAGGCATCAGCTAATCGACTGGTAACGTCTGGAACTTCAACACCAACTATAAATGGTGGCATAGATTGGAATTGAAGATCCGTCTGCAACCAGATCATTGGAAAAACCCAACTAGCAGCGATCCATCCGATAGTCCCCCATACACGTATCTTTGGGAAGTCATTTTCTTGATCATTTATATGTGCAAATGTTATTGAATTAGATAGTGCAAGCGTTGGCATATACAGTACGCTGTAGAGTATAGATAAAACTAGCCAAGACTGATAGTCCGTTTGTGTTGCCGTATACCATTTTACAATACCACCTGTGGATACGAGAAAGGCAAGGACACGTTCTGTGCTAAAATACCTATCAGCGATCTGTCCAGCTATGAATGGAGCTGCAATTGCACCTATAGAACCCGCAAGACCAAGGATCATACCTATCTGAGATCCTGAAAAACCTAGGCCACCCTCAGAAATACTAGCAGATAGATATCTTGCTGTCACCGGTAGCCAAGCCCCCCACAAAGCATACTGAAGGAACATCATCGTGCCTAATCGAGTATTATTATTCATAAGCTAACGGAAAGTTTTTATTTATATCAATCTACGGTTGATCGGATCCCATTCTACTCTGCGACCTGTGAGATAAGACTCTGTAGCCATTGCACAGGTCACCGCTTCTTCAAAAGCAACCTCTGAATTACACTTTGGCTGGCCCCCACTTCTGATCGCATCTAGCCAATCTTTCACATGTAGATGACTGGGGTCTACTCGTTTACCATCACGATAGGAATAAAGAAGACCCTTATTAGCAAAATACTGTGAAGTGGCAGAGGTAACCCCATCGATCTGCTTAGAACCCGGAGAGTAGTTATAGATCGGGTATTTTGTATTGATGATGCCCTGTTCTATCTTCTCTCTATATTTGGTTGATTCACGATCGGCGATCACTCTAAAGCCACCAACGCTTCCTGCATTGGACTGACCCCCTAAGACCATTGTTGCATCATGGCCCATAATACGGTTTCCTCTTGAATTATTGCTAGATAGCGTCGCACTGTAGAGAACTGTCATATCCATATCTGGGTATTCAAGGGTTACGTGCCAGACATCAGGAACGTCTCGTCCATCCTTATAAAAATATATTCCACCAGATGAGGAAGCATATTTTGGAATTCCCATCCCCATTATCTGGTTCAATGCATCATAATCATGAGAAAATAGGTCTCCAGATAGTCCAGTTCCATAATCATACCAGCATCTCCAGCGGAAAAAACGTTTCAATGCCTCTTCACCAAATGGTATTTTATTTGGTGAGGGTTCTTGGAAGGTATCCCAATCAAGCGTTTTTCGATTTGCTTTTTCATGGATGGTCCATACCCAAGCTCCCCAAGGGGAGTTCCTATTAGTGGTCAATTCGACAAGATTAACTGGGCCCAATAGACCTTGGTCAATGATCTGTTTCGCCTTGTCGTTTGCTTCGACCTGGCGATTTTGGTGACCCAGCTGAAGAATCATCCCAGTTTCTTTCATCGTATCATAAACATCCACAGCTTCTTGAAAGGTTCGAGTCAAACCTTTTTCACAATAAACATGTTTTCCTGCTTTCGCAGCATCAATGGTTATTCTTGAATGCCAATGATCAGGTGTCGCCACAATAACAGCATCAATATCATCTCTAGCGAGCATTTCAGTGTAGTGTCTATAACGTATGGCTGATGATTTTGGCTTTCCGCCTGGTCGAACATCATTCTTGGACGCATCGATAGCTAGTTCTGCATTAATATCAAATAGATCACACACTCCTACCAAGGAACAATTCAGATCTTCCTGACTCATAAAAGTTGCATAGGCTTTATGAAGTTTATTTTCCTTGGATTGCTTATACGCCCAATCGGTCCAACCTTTAGTTGCAAAACCAGCGCTGCGAACCAAATGTGAGCCTCTACCACCGTAGCCAATAATACCTATATTTAAATGCTTACTACTTGATAATCCACTTATAATTGCCGGCGGACTTTTTTCCTGCACTAGGTCAGTTAATAGATTTTTTCGTTTTAGCGCATCTCTACGAATTTTACTCCATAGGTTCACAAGAAAGAATCCAAATACTGGAACCGTCGCTAGACCTTTTAGAAATTCTCGACGCTTATTTTCTGTATTATTTTTTGATTCCTCACTCATAAAAAGATCCTTTTACTATTCAATGCTTTGTTAAGAATCTATCCAGCCCGACCAAGTGGCTAGTTGGAAATTGATACAATACATATAATGCTAAGACCTCAATAAGATTCTTATTAACAATGATGTAGCTTCCTTCCCCGGGTCTTGCATATTCTAGACCTAAAAAAGGAGGCGCAAACAGATAATAAAGTGAAATAAAGACCATCCCACCCAACGCTGCATAACGACTAAATAAGCCCAGCAACAGACAAAGCCCTACAATGGTCAGTCCCCACATATTAGCGTAATCAGATATGGTCAGAAGAGTGGGATTTGAAACTATGGTTTTCGCCAGTCCAGAAAAGATCCATTTTGAATCTAGAAGATATGCGGCGGAGGACCAATAGGGGTTAATTAACTTTGAAACACCTTCGTAAAGAATATGCCAACCAATAAGTACTCTAAGGATCACTAAACCATAGAGCTGGGCATTATTTACGTTTAAAGAAGAACTAAGACTATGATTATTATCTGCCAGTTTCGTGTCCCAATTTTTAAAATGTTAGAATAGAATTAGTACAAAGAATAAGTGTTATGTGAATCATAATCAACTCAACTTTTTTATTCAAACAAAATTGGGTAGTTATAAAAAAACAAATAGACCAAGATCTAATACGATAAAAAGGGATGATCTATTTTTTAATTATTGATTCAATGCGCTCCATAATCCCATCATCTAGTAGATCCAAGTGATCAAGACTATCAATATTTTGCTTTAATTGCTCTGGCTGTGATGCGCCTAATATGACTGTACTTACATTTTTATTCTTAAGGCACCAACATAGAGCCATTTGAACAAGTGGGATACCAATTTCTTTTGCTAGATCATGCAACTGTTTAACCTGTTCATGTTTATTTTTGTAATCTTCAGACTCAAACCTATCCTTGATGAACTTATAACTTTCAAGACTAGTGCGAGTACCAGATGGCATTCCATCAATATATTTCCCTGTAAGAAGACCCGATGAAAGAGGACTCCAAATAGTAGTGCCAAGACCTTCATTTTCAAAGAGAGGTAAATAATCTTTTTCCATCTTCTCTCTTTCAAACATATTGTACTCAGGTTGCTCCATGGATGGAGGTGTAAGGTTTAATTTTCGTGCTACACTGTAAGCTTCTTCTATCTCTCCACATGACCATTCAGATGTCCCCCAATAACAGATCTTACCTTGCATCACTAAAGTATGCATCGCTCTTACTGTCTCTTCAATTGGTGTTTCAGGATCTGGACGATGGCAAAAATAAAGATCTAAATAATCAAGATTTAATCGTTTAAGTGCATTGTTACATGCATCAATGATGTGCTTGTGGCTTAACCCTCTCTGAGTAGGGCGATCACCACCCCAAAAGACCTTACTAGAGATGACAAAAGAATCTCTGCTCCAGCCAAGGTTCTTTATGGCGTCTCCCATTATCATCTCCGATCTACCAGAGGCATACGCCTCTGCATTATCGAAGAAGTTTATTCCCTGGTCATAAGCTAGCTTCATCATATTTGTTGCATCATCTAATTTCAATTGAAATGAGAATGTGACCCATGAGCCGTAAGATAATTCACTTACCTTTAACCCTGTCTTTCCAAGTCTTCTATAGTTCATCTGTATTCCTTATTAACAAATATGATATTATTTTAAATGGTAAAAATGACCGAGTGAGATTAGATCAGACTAATAAATAAACTAAAAAAAGTTTAATTGAAGGGTATTTTATCACCTTTTATTGATCCATCCACGTTATACTCCTGGATGGTCTTAGAAAAAAAATCTCTATACTCCTTTACAGTACCGTTATCATAGTAGGTTATCTCATAAAGATTTCTACCTTTGGTATCGTAGTTCCATTCTTCTACTATTGTACCGGCCATACTAAAACGTGACCAGGTACCAACCTTGATCCCACCTTTGTATTTACCTTCTTCTTCTTTCTTTCCGTCTGCATACCATTTCGTCCATGAGCCATCTAATGTGCCGTAGACCTTATTAATTTCCATGAAACCACTTCCGTCTTTTAAAACAAGATATTCTCTGATCCTTTTACCATTACTATAATCAATATCTTTTACTTTTTTCCCTTTTGAATTCCATTCACGATATGTTCCCGCACGTTTACCATTTTCATAAATACAACTGTAATTCTTTTTATCAGAGCGATACCATCCATTCCATTTACCATTCCTCTTACCATTTTTATAGTTGCCTTCCTCTGCCTTATTACCATTTGAGTACCAGCGTGTCCATTTCCCGTCTAATACACCATTCTGCTTATGGTATTCTGTTACACCATCTTCATCTCGCAAAATATGATACTCTGACAAGATTGATCCAAGGTCATATTCTATATTTTTTGTGAGTCGTCCTTTATTATCCATTTCAGTATAAAGTCCATCTGGCTTACCATCAATATATTTTCCATAGTATCTTTTCTCGCCATTCTTGTACCAACCTGTCCACGCCCCGCCTTTTTTACCATACTTGTATACACCTTCCTCATCTTTCTTACCATTTGCATACCATTTGATCCACGATCCTGATAATTCACCATTTCTACGGTTAACCTCTACATAGCCCTCGCCTTGATATTGAACGAGGTATTCTGATACCGGATTGCCCAGATCATATTCTATATCTTTTGTCAAGCGACCGTCTTTATTCCATTCTGTATAGAGACCATGTTCTAGATTGTCTTTATAGTGTACAACATATTTTTTCTGACCATTATCATACCAAGCTGTCCAAGGGCTTTGTTTCTCACCATCCTTATACGAGCCAGATTCTTTTTTACTTCCATCAGGATACCACGTGGTCCATTCTCCACTCCATGGCCGGCCTCTTTTATAAATTATTTTAGCACTTTCATTTCCTGTCATAGAAAAATAGGTCGTAAGACCTTCGCGGATACCATCTTTATAGTGGACCTCTTCTTTAAGTATCCCATTCTCATCCCAAAAAAGCCATTTCCCATCCTTAATTAGGTTTCCATAATCATCAAAACCTTTTACAGTCCCATCTGTAAGTTTATGCCCTAAAGAATGATAAGTTGTATATTGCCCCCGTGGTACTCCTTTATCATAATACCTTTTAGCGGATATAAGGCCATTGTTATCCCAATACGTCCAGGGTCCATCTAGTCTACCCGCGCGTATTGCGCCATGAGCCTGTGTATAAACCATATTCAGACCATCAATAGGGCCGGTTACTAGGAATACACCATCAAGATGTTTGAATGCACCAACATTTTTGAAAGTATCATAGTCTATCTTTTTACCAAGTCGTTTTTTACCATCACGGTCCCAGAATGACCAGTTTCCCTTTTCTGTACCATTCTTATTATAATACCCCTCTTCTACCTTACGTCCATTCCTATCCCAGTAGGTCCAGAGACCACTGATTCCTTCATCAGGTATTGTATCTATAAACTGTGTTGACCTATGTCCTTTTCCATTCATATAGCTACCTGCACACAAGATCTTTCCATTTTCATAGAAGAACTTCCAGCGTCCATACATCAATCCAAAACGATAGGTTCCATCTACTTTTTTTGAACCATTTGGCCACCACTCATAGTATTTACCCCATGCAAGCCCATCAATATAGTTTGCCTGTTGTATGATACTACCTGATTCTTTTGAGATAGCAAAAGCAACTCCAGTGAATGGCACATTTGATTCCTTATAAAACCATAAACGATCTTTAAAAACAAGATCTGAGACAGGTACTTTTAGCCCTGCCAACAAGGTAGAAATAGAAAAAACTATTAAGAATATGGTTTTTTTATACATGGTTAAATCTAATGATGATGATGCAAATGTCAAACTCTACATATCAGTACAGTATATTGATCAAATACTATCCAAAATACCCTTTAGTTCCGATAGTTTTTCCTCATTATTGAACGGTTGAGATCCTATAAATGAATCATTGTCCATTCCTGTCATAGCATGTGCCTCTTTCAGTTTTTCAGCTGCTAATTCATCCTCACCATTCTTTTTATGAGCGAGTGCAATATAAAACAGATAATTTTTTTTCACTTTTACCTTTTTGAATGTTTGAAGTGATTTTTCATAGTCACCCATCCAGAACTGACAGATCGCTTCAGGGGCAAATAATAGGTCATGTGAAAAAGGGTCAAGCCTTTTTGCTCGCTCAAGCTCTGATAAAGCTTTCTCAAACTCACAAAAGTAAATAAGCATTATGGCATATCTTGATATAATAAATACATCACTTGGGCACAATTCTCTTGCTTTTTCAAAATGATATTTGGCCATATCATGGTCACGTTCGAACCACAGTTTCAATGCGCCTATTATCCTGTGTACCTCAGGCTCTGACGGGTCTAATTCCAAGGCCTTCTTAGCTGAATCGATAGCACTTTCAAACATTTTAGGGTCAGGGTCTTCTTCCCAATCTGCTAAGTTACTTAGGCTGCATGCTCTCCATGCATGTGCTCGAGCATACGAGGGTTCTGTCTCAATTGCTTTTTCAAAAAGCTCTACTGCTTTTCTTGTATTTTCCTTAATAACATTCCCTTTCTTTGCATACTCTAGGCCTTGGAGTACCAAATCATAGGAATCCATATTTTCAGGTCTCTTGGTTTTTATACTGTTTAAAGAATCTGCTTCAACACGGCCAACAATAGTAGCAACGATCTCTTCCGCGATCTTATCCTGCACATCGAATACCTCATCTACTTTCAGATCAAAGTTATTTGACCAAATTGATTTTTCATTAT
>CAJVZI010000019.1 GCA_913020665.1 uncultured bacterium
CATTATAGATCTCCATATATTTGTTGTTTGATGAACCTTCCCCATATTCACTAAAAAATAGACCTGTTACATCCAAAGGAGTTTCCAAAGCTCCTTCATCGATCCATGCTGCTATTAGGTCGATCTCATCAGATGTTAGATCTTCATTATTTCCTGGAGGCATTGCACCTGATTCAACTTTTTGCCATAGTAGACTATTAGCATGGTCTCCTGGAACAACAGCGTCACCACTATTCCCTCCAGACATGAGACCCTCATATGAAGAGAGACTCAAACCACCCGAATAACCATGGCAGCTCGTGCAATTATTATTAAAAATAGTTTGTATCTCACTTTCGTAATCAACTTGAGCAATGATCGTTCCTATCATCATGCCGATCAATAGTATTTTTTTCATTATAATCTCCTTTAGTTATTTAATGATCAAGAATTTTCCTTCTTTGATCTTTCCTGAATTCTTATCCTCAACTGTAAACAAGTAAAGTCCGGATGCTGTTGCCTGGTCATACATTGTGATCAAATCCCAAGCATGCTCACCTCCTGACATTAGAGGATTTTTTCGTTCATCAATATTATTAATATCCTGCCCCTTATACGATTCATCATGTTGAATGACATCAACTAGATCGCCTGCAAGTGAGAATATCCTGATCTCTGCCTCTTCAGGCAAATTTCGAAACCATATCATTTTATTTCTACTACCATACCCATCCCATAGAGCTTGTCCTCTATATGGATTTGGATAGACAGTGGGTTCGTCTGGCCATTGGTCTTCAATTGAAGCTGATTCACCAGGATAAACATAGACCCTGTTAGAATAAATTGAACTTTCTAAACTTTCAAGATTAGCATCGGGATCACCACGGTCATAGGCCGTGATCGCATAATAATTTAACCATCCATCTTTAATTTCTGAATTCTCAAATTTATAATGGTAATATGTGTTATTGATATTGATACTATCTGGCTCACCATAATTATTTTGAATCTCTATCATTGAAAAACCAGTATTATATCCTATATCATTCTCTTTATCTGTTTCCAATAGCAATGAGAACTCGCCTAGAGATTCGTTATCGGTTTTCCTAGCTCCATATATCCTATACCCTTCAAAATCAGCCTCTTGACTAATGGGGTCTAAATAAGACTCAGCATTATTTTGCCAATATAATGTTACTTTTTTTGATTCGATCTCAACATGCATATTTGGAACAGGCGGTGGTGCGGGTAAAATATACCGATCTATCTTTAGATTATCATTAGTGTCTTCACCCTCATCTAAAATATTATTTCTATTCTTATCTTCTCCATCATATGCTTTCTGTGCCCAATCATAATTAACATATAAATTATTTCTCCTTCCTGGGGAATCTCCACTGAACCCATCTGCCCAAAGCCCACAAACTACTGTAAAGGCAATGCTGCATGAATCACCAGGGGCTAAGGTCCATGATGTAGTATCCGCATTCGGAATAGATCCAGTAGGGCCAGCTGAAATAAGAAAAAGCCAACTATTTTCAGATGCTGGATAACCTTCTGAAGTATAGTCTGGGCCAGTGCCTTTTGGTACAGATGAAGACATTTTTTCATATCTTTCGTTATCATCTATAGGCATACTATATGCAGGATAATCGCTGTTATTAGAATTGGTCCACACCCACTGATAGTAATTTGTTTTAAGATATTTCATCGGTATCGATCCACCTAGAATAGACATGCCTAGGTAAGATTCAGCCCAGCCATCATCCCCATCCGCATCATACTGGTATGCAATATTTCTATTAAAACCAGCTATATCTTCAGATTCATCAAACCCATCTAGATTGTCATACCACGTAAAACCACCACCAGGTGTATAGTAATCTGTATAATTAAAATTGGCCACAGATGGATCTGCCCATATCCCAGCATATATATCACGTATAGTATCAGATGATGCGTTCTTAAAGGTATAGTTTAGAATAGCAAAAGCATCTGCATAGGAATAGTTCCAAGAATAACTCTCTAAATGTATTTCGATACCTAGTGGGTTATGATTAGGTATACCCATATTATCTGATGCAGAGGTACCATAGTCTTTAAAATCTGCAAACATATCTTGATGAGATATAGCACTTGGAGAATAGTATTGCGCCATTGAATCTTGGGTAGTAGATGATATAGATGATTGGATTAGAATAGGGGTCTCTGCAAATAATTCAAAGCCTTCATTCCCTGCTTCGAATACACCATCAACAATAGAAGTGGACACTCTCCTTTCGCCATTTACAATGCCGCCAACCCAGAGCCCTGCATATGAGAAATGTTCAATTTGTTCACGAGCTATCTCTGTCTGTTGTTTATATTGACAGGAAGGATGAATACTACCATCTTCCATAAGGTTCCAACCATTTCCCAGAATTCCAAAGTTTGTTATTGTAAGACCAAGGTTGCCTACCGTGGTATATTTATCATACTCATCTGATGCGACCTGAATTCTATTTAAGGTTCTTTGTTGGCCAATTAGGTTGGATAAAAAGATTATAATGACAATTGAAGAACGCACTTTTATTTTATCAGTATCGCTTTTTTCGTTGAAGAATGTGAATTACTTGAAAGCTTGAAAAAATATATACCGCTTGGGTGATCTACGGCATCCCATTGGAATTCATGCTCTCCAGGATGTAAATACAAATCCTTTAGACTTTTTATCTTGCGACCTTTCATATTAAAGATCTCAATAATAATCGATTCGCTAACTTTAACATGAACAGGAATTTTAATATGAGGGTTAAATGGATTAGGATATAGAGAACCAAGTGTGATGGATGTGGGCACCGCGCCGTTCTCTGTTATCTCTAATGATCCATCAAATGGGATTCCAGGAGAGCCATTATCTCCACTACCATAATTTAGAGTAGACTCAAACCAACTGTCGCTTACACTATTATCAATAAAAGGGTCATGGATTTCCATGGATGATCCGCTTGATAAAGGCCATGTATTACTGTAGTAGACCTCATCTACAATAGCTCCTGAGGTATCTAATAGAATGATCTCATCTTCACTATTGGAAAAAGAAAAATTCTCATACTGATAACTCACTACATCAAGACCTCCATTAAGAGATGGGTCTGCATTGCGTGCAAAAACAAAATACTCTCCTGGTGATATGGGGATACCCTGTTCATCAGAAACAATACTGTGTTCATCTTGGCCTGAATCTTTTATTGTCCAGCCTTGAATATCAATAGTTGAATCAGAAATATTAGTTATCTCAAACCATTCGCCATAGGAATCAGATACTGCAGCTGGATTGACCATGATCTCAGAAATAACGATCCCCTGATCAGAATATACAAGATCATCGAACCATAGGTCCATGTACACTGGCAAATGATCTGATGCATCATGCAATGCATCAGCGATATCGTCACTCACAGATGTATTATTCCCATCATTGATCGCATCATTAAAGTGATTGCCATCATTTCCTACAGCCCAATAAGTATTTTCGATATAATACATATCAGATGAATCATTTAATATACCCTGTGATACAAATAACCAATCAAAACGGTCATCCATTCCTCCATTTGCACCCCCACCAAACTGAGTGGTCCTTGTAGACTGAGTATGTACGTCAGCGTAAGAACTATTATTATGCCAATGCCCAACACGGTCTATTGGATCAAATAATCGACCATCATTATCATCGCTATCTCCTGTCAGCATTTCAAAGGCAGGTTCTGAGGTAGTACTATTAGAATATATATTAAAATCTCCACCAACAATAAAATAACTATTTGGAGGTAGTTCATTTAAATACTCTCTTAAAATTGTGGCCTCCTCTAATCGCTCTGCAGCATTAGAACTTCCCGAACTGGCTTTTAAATGGACACCATATAATCTAAACTGAACATTCGAATTGTTATGTACAATGACCCACTCGATCACATCTCTTGTTCCTGATGACTGTGCAGAATAAATAACACTCGTACTTAAAAAGGAAAAATGCTCATGCTTATAATATAATGCAATATCTTGCTGCGCACTTTGGTTAATAAAGTCTGCTCCAGTCCAAATATTCGGGTCAATGATATCTAACACATCTGATTTAAAATTTGAGAACCCTGTTTGTCCATTAACTTCCTGCGCAATAATAATATCTGGCTGTATGAATTCAATGATCTCAATAAAATCATCTTCACGCTCATTCTCATCAGAAAAATTCAAAAGATTGTATGTCATGATCCTTGCAGTGGATGCAAATAAAGAACAATAAAAAAGAAGAAAAATAAAATATCTCATTAAAAATCTATATATGCTTCAATGCGCCCAGTCTCAATACCATTATGATTGGTTAATATTTTAGTTCTGAATTTATCCAACTTATTCAATTCATGCTCATTCAACAATTGCATATGCTCTAATAATTTCATAGTAGCGATTGGTAATGCCCGAAAATTTCCATCTAGAACTTTAATAGCAATGCCTATTGGACCATGTTCTTCTGTTTTTAAGGATATTCCTCTTATGGATTCACCTCCTACTTTAGTGACACCTCTTTTATTTAATGATTCAATGAATAAGGAATCAAAATGACCTGTCCCACCGACCATCTCTGGAAATGATGACATGGCATTAAATACTCTCTTAAGCTCAGGTTGAATGCCTGCTGCCAATACCTGGAATAAGTTTGCAATAGTTTGCAATGTCATGAAAGGAGTAGGAGCGGAACAACCATCAATTTCTGTGGGAATCTCCTCTAATCCTGAAATATCCTTAACATATTCCATTATTGTTTTTTGTACAGGGTGATCTTTTTGGATATAAAGAGAAATATCATCAGATAAATGCTTTGCTAGTGCAAGCATCCCTGCATGCTTACCACTGCAATTATTATGAAGAGGATTCATGCCTTCATTTTCTCTTATCATTCTATGGCGAGTATCTATATCAGAAGGATAGTGGGAGCCACATTCATAATCTTCAACTGATAGACCTAACTTAGAGAGCATATTCTCAGCTGTACTTGTATGCATATCTTGGCCCTTATGTGATGCGCACATCAGTGCTAATTCTTTTTCATCAAAGCCTGCTGCATCAACAGCTCCTACTTTTACAGATGCAGCAGCTTGAAATGGTTTTAGGGAAGACCGTATACAGGTCAAATAGTTTGGGTCTCCAGTACTGAATATAACCTGACCATTCCTAGCAACAGCAACAGCATAAGCAACATGTATACTTTCAGTGAGATCACCTCTAGTTACTCTGCATCCAATAGGCATATAAGTTAGTGAAGCATCTTAGAAACAAATTCAAAGACAAAACCTTTTGCCTGTAATCTTGGGATCTCCTCTTCTAATACATGTAAAGTTTTTAGCTTCACATGCCCAATCCCGATGGCAGCACCTGACCTTTCCGCTCTATCTGCAAGCTCCATAAGCTGTTTTAATATCTTTTCTTCATCATCTTCATTATCTAAAAATACATTTCTCCTAGCAGTTGGTACCCCAAAGACCTCCATAGTGGTTTCAGCGATCGTTTCACCTGTGGTCCTACTATCAATAAAAAATAATTTTTTTTCTTTTAAGACCCTTGCAACATTTGACATAACATGTTGATCTGCGGAAGCCTTAGAACCTTGATGATTATTTAACCCAATTGCAGTTGGTATCTGGATAAAAGAATTTTTTACTCTTCTTTCTATAGTCTCGCTATCCATATCTGTCATTAATACAAATTCTTCTTCACCGTAGGTCTTTCCAGTATTTTCCATTGGCATATGAACTATCACCTCGTATCCTGCAGCAACTGCCTTTTCACCAAATGAGGTACTATGTGCATGACCTGGTATAATGGCATAGGTCAAATGTGCTTCTAAGTTTAAAAAGCCGTCAGATATCTCATCATTACGATAACCAAAATCGTCTATAATTATGCCAATTTTACCTTTTAATTCAGGCGGTGGAACCTCAGGGAATATCTTATGTGGCCTTTCTTCTTTTTTCGTTTCCACCTTTTCAATTTTTTCTTTTAAAGCCAGTTCTTTGTTTAAATCATCTTGCTGCTTTAATATTATCAACAATACAATAATGATAAAACTAAGTACATATATGACCGGTGTTCTTAGGTCGAATTTCTTCATGGTAATAAAAGCCTAACAGAAAGTACTTTTGGTATTCCTAGATCTTGCGAGCCAATTCTGACCCCATAGCTGAAATGATAACGATTTAGATTCAAGCCAACACCTATGGATGATTCAACTACTTCTTGAGATGTTGAATAGCCAAAAAGTATATCTAATCGGTTCCAGCTAAAACGATTACCCAAGTATATCTTTGATCCTGTCGTAAGGGAGTTCCACTCTAAAGATCCAAATATATTATTAACAAATCTATCTGATCGAATCAATTTTGAGATTCCTGATGAGACCCTCATAGGAAGAGAAGGGGCTTTGTTAGATAGCGTATTCATTTTACCAATATTTTGTACTGCTATTCCAATGTCAATTTTATTTTTCAGTTCTAAAGCATATCCAAGGTTCAACCCAAGACCACTGGACCTCTCTGTATATAGTCCCAAGTCTATGTATGAAATAGAAAAACCAAATTTTTGATTTCCACGATCGATCGATATTCCAGCATCCATAGAAAGACCATATGCGCTAAAATTTGAAGAGGCATTATCTTGAGGAATATTTTCTCTGAATTCAATGCCGGTTAAGCCTGAATATTTTATTCCAAAATGAGTCGTTTTGTTATCAAATGATTGATTAATTCCTAAATGGGATAATGTTACATCTCCCAACCATGATCCTCTATTAATTGAAAAATGTGGATATTTTTCTGGCGCTGAAAATAATGCAGGGTTTATTGGAAAAAGTCCAGGCAATGTAGCATGGCTACCTATGCTTAATTCTTCCGCTGATGATGGTAAAACTAAAAACTGGGTTCCCATACCACTAAGTGGGACAGATAATGTGATCAATAAACTAAAAATTGAACGCATAGGAGATCGTATGAGCTGTCTGAGATACCCAATCCAAAGAAAAAGCATAATCTATATGTGAATCACGAGGTTTGAATAAGCCATATTCATATCCTACTCCAAATGCCATTCTTCCATTTCCATATCCCCCTCTAAAAAAATATTGATCTAGAAAACTATATTCTACTCCGACCCTTGGAAGAACCCCAGAGTAACTATCATGATCAGTGATCAAGCCTAGATCCCCCACAATAATGAGTCCTTTGTTATTATATCTAGATCCTACCCGATAGATAGTAGGAAATTCTTCTTTATACGGACCACCTTGAGTATATAATTCATTTGTATCCCATTGATAATTCGAACTTATGTCTTGCACCATAATACCAACGGTATTGTTTTTACCGGTTTTGATCAACAACCCAATATCAAAGCCAATTCCAGAGCCAGATAACTGGTCTGATTCTGTTATGGGAAGATCATACCGTAATATTTTAAAATTCGCTCCAATCGCAAGCCAAGGAACTAGTCTTTGTGCAAAAGTTATCATCAATGCATTTTCACCTGTTTGCATTTTTGACGACTTCATACCTGTACTATAACGTCCCTGAATGTTATTTACCCCACCATAGACCCATGCTAAGCCAATTCCAGCTGTTGGTGGTAATGCCATGGCAAAGCTTGTAGCGGCGAGACGACGGTCTAGTGTCAGATTCGTGTAGGAACTTCCAAAATGTCGTTTTGCTAAAAAGGCAGACCACGCAGGATTGTGGAAAACAGGAAAACTTTGATCTAACTCTGCAGTAAATCCTCCACCCATAGATACTGCTTTTGCGGTCATACCCATTCTAAGAAAGCCACCAGACTGCCCTCCCCAATCTTGACCGATAACAATTGAAACTAGGATAAATGTAGTGACTATCTTATTCATTATTTGACCACGATCAATTTATCCCAAAAGTATTGAGGACTTTTGTTGATAGAAGGAGCATATTTCATTCGTATAAAATAAACACCATTATCTACTAGGCTCCCATTCATATCACGCCCATTCCATTTCATGGCGCCATTATAAATATTAAGATCATAGCTATGTTGATAGACCTTTTCCATTGCAAAATTGTAGATGTCCAATTCAATTTGGGTGTTAGCAATATTACCAGTATGGAACCTCACATATCCTTCTCCACCTAGCTGATTATGATTGAAAGGTGAAAATGGATTTGGGTAGGCATAAAATTCAGAGGAATCATATTCAGTTTGGAAAATAGTCCAGCTTGTACCATGAAGATCAGATGAAATAGCAGCACCATTGGACGTCCCAATCCATAGGTTTGGCACACTATTTCGCTCATCTAAGGCTGATGTATAAACTACATCTGTCAATATTTGACTTTGTGACATGAATGTTGTGTCTACTGCAGGATCGTAGGCTGCCCAATTCTGACCATCAAAACTTTTCCACAAACCTGATTGGCTTGCTGCAAGAACCAATGAATCCTTAGCTGTAATATTATAGATACGTTCGCCTAATAGGGTGGTCTTCCAAGTAAGACCGCCATCTCTAGTGTAGCTTAATCCTCTTACTTCTCCGGGTGTATCAGCATTCATAGTAGCTGCCCAAATAGTTGTTTGTCCATTCCATACTTGTCTGGCAAGTCCGACTACAAAATTCCCGGATATATTGTTTTGTGGATATGAATAGTGTACCCACTCTATACAATTTAATAATTGAAAATTACCAGGTGGGTCTTCAACCCACTCATTGATCATAACACCTCGATTGATTCCATTTGCAGTACCAGCCCATACCGTGTCCCCATATACTAAAACAGAAAATGCTTTATGATTATGATTGCCTCCATCTGCAGGGTCTCTCGGGTTAAGGTAGTAATCCGGCAAGATGGAGCGACCAAGGTCATCCACCTCATCAAAACCAGCACAAAGAGACAGAGAATCTTGACTATCCATTGGCATAGGTACATTCTCCCAATTTTTACTATTGAGATCATAACGTCTCAGCCCTCCTGCCCAACTTGCTGTCCATAAATAATTGCCAAATAGATAAGCATCATAAGTGACATTTGCCTCAGGCACTGTAACTGGGAGGGCTCTATAGAATCCTTCTCCAAAAGGTGGTAATGTGTCCGACTCCTGATCTATGGGCTGCTGCAAATAAGTCCAAGTTATTCCAGAGCTGTCATTGACCATTTGCGCATCGTAGGTGAGAGTAAGTCCGTATCCTACTTGAATTGAACCATTATCCCCAGAATATGCTACCGCCATTGTATCACCCATAACAGCAATAGCAGGGATGCCTCCATAGGGAACTAGCTTTGTGGTCTGACCGTCAGCTAACGAATCAGTAGTGATTTGATGACTATATACATAATGTCCATTATGAAGAGCAAGACCTTGTCCTGTCCCAAACCAAGTAAGAGAATCTCCCATTAGCCTAACTTCTGCTATAATATTGCTTAAAAGTCCCTTTGATAAAAAAGTGTCCTGAACAGTTGAGTTTAATGAAAAACGACTTGGTGAAAAAAACTGCGCAGACAACTGCGAGGTCAGGGTCAAAATAAGTAGGGCCCTACTGTATGACAATCTCATGTTCATATATTTGGCTATATTCGTTTGCGAGGTCCTGTGTTAAAAATCTCCAATTGAATGTTCCTGCTCGGGTTTGAAAAGAAGGGTCTGTAAATCCAGTACCATAGACCGGTATCCTAAATGAAAAGGTTCCGTCTCCTCTAATAGAGTCGCCACTTGTAATATTCGGTTCGTAAAGGATCTCGTCGCTTCCATCATCGTATAGGTAAATATAATTCCCATTATTCATTAATGAATCCCCCTCTATATGAAAAGAGGTGAACCCTGCCCATTTGATAGTTTCTATTCCATCTGCATCAAATACCTGAGCACTGATCAAATAAAGACTTACTGTAGCATCAGATGAACGGGTAATGGTATCAGGAGCGCTAACTGATTCTATTCTTGGAATAATATTACCGATCATAAATGTGTCTTCTATAGTAATGATCTCATCACCAAAAATAGCATTGTAATCAACAAATACATTACCAGTATGGTCATTCAGAGGATTCAGTATATTTGAATTATTCGATATTTTCCGTCCATATATATTATCATTTGATATAATATCTCCAGAGGTTCCACTATCATTTAAGTTTATGATATCAGGAGAATTTTCTTTGCTTGTTCCATACCAATAGACAACAACACTATCTAGAGTCTTACTTTCATATTTTGATTCAACTTTAATTGCAAAGTATAGCTTATTTAGGTCTTGATGAAATGTGAACCTAGGGTCGATCATTGGATCTACTTGTTCTTGATCCTCTGACCCTGAACAAGAGAGAAATAAAAGTCCAAAAAAGATGAAATTGCTTATAAAATAAATATTTATTTTATTTCTTTTGATCATCTGAATTCTACCAGTCCTGTCCTTCGCGGTTGTATATATAATCTACCATCAGCTTTCCTACTTGCCCTAGGCTTTCAGCACTGCAGTTCTCAGGAACATCATCCATTGTATGCCAAAAGTTCGCATAAGAATTGGGATATTTAAAATCAATCAGGTCAATAGATGGTATCCCCGCTATTTGATAAAGTGGTACATGGTCATCATAAATGGCGTTTTGCGGTCTAATATCAAAAGCATCTAGCCCCAGATCATCAGCTCGATTCCATAGATATCGTACAAGCCTTGGGTGAAACTCTAAAGAATATTTTTCTACTGGAAGATGTAATTGTTTGTCTGCAACCATATCTAGATTTATTGCCTCATTTGGCTTAGGGATAGGTAAATTTTTTGCAAAGAATCTTGAGCCTTGACAATAAGTTTCATTTTCCCCAGGAATTCCCATATCCTCTCCATCAAAGAAAACTAAATTGACCCCGATAGGTGGGGGATTTTCACCAAAGATCTTTGCTAATTCTAATAAGACTGCGACACCTGAAGCCCCATCATTCGCTCCAAGGATTGGTTGATCTCTATCTTTCCTATTTGGTTCACTATCAGCCCATGGACGAGTGTCCCAATGGCAAGAAATAATTGTTTGGAACTCTGCATCTGGGTTATACCGAGCAATGACATTTTGAAGGTCATGCCGAGTTCTATTTTTTCTTTCTTGGTAAGAAAATTCCTGGATGATCAGGTCATCCGCTGTCTGCTCTAATTCAGTGATCATAAAGTTTAGGCACTTATAATATCCATCAGAGCTGGGATTTCTAGGACCAAATTCACACTGTTTTAAAAGATATTCAAATGCATGATCTTCATCAAATTTTGGGTTACCTGTCCCACAACAAAGGGCGATCAATGATATTAAAGTTATTAAGTTTTTCATTTTATACTGTTATCCTGATATTGCAAGATTTACATCAAATCCAAAATCTCTGTCAATCTTCTTACCTGTTGTCCTTGTATCACTCTCACGATATTCATAACGGATTCCTCCACTTACTTTTGTTGAAAATTGATAAGACATCCTTAAACCAGTTTTCCAACTTTCTGAGAAAGACCCCACTTCTAGATTTACTTTATCTCCAGATCTTTCTTCACGACTCTCATTCAGGTCGAAATTTAACGTAAAACTTATGGTATTATTTAAATTGAGAGTGCCATAAAAAGGGACTGGTATATTCATACCTCCTCTGTGAGTATATGTTCCAGTTGAAGTATAGCTATTATCGTTCTGAATTGTAAGTCCGGTTGGAGTCTCATCTAATGACCGACTCATATTATTCCTGAATGTTAGAGATATATTTTTTTTCAGGGTCAAATTCAGGCCAATAAGTGGTGAAAAATTCTGGTTTATTCTAGAAGATCTCTCATTATCTTTATATTCCGATGCAAAAGCTCCAAAGTTAAAGAAATTCATTTGTTCAGGAGCTCCATCTTCAAACTGCCATGAACGTGTTTCTTTTCCTGAAAAGCTATGTTCCATCGAAGCAGACTTTGCAATTCTTTTGATAATTGGCCATTTCTCTAGGCCAGTGAGCCTAAAACTCCAGCCAGGAAAAGGTAGACCTTCATTCAATAATTCACCATACGCTACATAATCTCGGGTCATTGACATTTGCTCTAAACCTGTACTATTTCTGGTAGTAGATAGATTTTGAGTAAAATTTGTGCTAATTGTAATTGCCCTTGAAAGCTTAAGGCCACTTCGAAGAGAACCATCACGCTTATGATCCCAAGAACCCAGGTTACTCCCAACTTCAGCTGATTGTTCTAGACCATGCTCTGGTATCCAGCCAAATTTATAACCAGTGGGAACATCCCCAATGATCTGATTGGCAGAACGATTTAATGTTTCTGTGTAGCTGATGGAAACAGGGCTGATCTTTTTGAATAGACCGTGTATTGTATTAAGAGGATTGAATCCTTTTTTTGAATCTTTTTTCTGGTCTTTTACTTTTGGACCAGGAGCATTCCTACTCCTGGATCTGGACCTTGCATTTCCAGTTCGCCCTGAAGAACGAGACTTAGTTTGTGATTTAGGTTTAATTATAAACTCGATCAATTGAGCAGGTGTTAATGTAAAATTAGAACCAAACCTTAATTGCGTACTTATGTTTTGACCTTCTCTAGTTAGGTCATCAGACCAACGAAAATTAGCTGTGTAATTAAAAGCTGGTTTCAGCCATTTCATTATAGTAGGGCTATAGGTCGTATTAAAACTTTCTGTGGTCTGAGTCACTGTTCCAGGGTCTAACTCCTTCAACGCGGTTAAAATATATCCCCTATAATCATTCAATTTACTTTGTGCACTCCAAGCATATTTACTCGCTAGGGTGTTAGTAAACTTATAGTCTAGATTTAAATTTCTATTCAATCCAAAATTGTATGTTTCTGGGCTTTTTACACCTGTTCTAGTTTCATTCCAAGTAAGTTTTTCACTTAGGTTCATTCCTGTTTTGAATGAAGTTGGAGTATAATATAGATTAAAATCTTTGGCTGAATTTCCAATTAGAGGAAGTTTCTCAGCCCATGATAAGGGTTTGATATAATTATTTCTATCAAAAGATAAGTTGTATCCAAACTTCCCTGAATAGGTTTCCGACCATTTTTGCTTATATGTGACATCAGAGGACCTTGACTGTGAAGCACTAAAATTCAATGAAATATTATCAAGGGTATATTTCAACAGTTTATTATCTGACTTACCAGTTTTCTTTATTGACGTATTCAATGAGACAGTATTACTAAGGATCATTATTGAATCTGGAGTATTATTAGGATCAACCAGTATATCTTCACCAGAAAAAAACTTAGGGCGGCTCTGGTTTTGAGTAAATGATCCATTGACTGGTATTGATATACCCAAAGATCTAGGCAAAAATCGATGTAGATCTATCTTACCATTTAAATTAAAATTTTCTGAAGTATTGTTTGACTTTGAAAGTCGCTCCTGTAATCGGTGGTAATCAGCATCCTGCCTACTATATACTACTGTCGCAGAACCTAGGTCTGAAAGCTTCAAACTGGACTGTACCCTCATTGCAACACCTTTTTCTTTTTTTACCCCACTTAAACGTAATTCATCTAACCATAGTTCACCATTGATGGTTTCATCACCAGTGTTTTTTACTCCTACTGAAAAATATTGTAGACGATTCAAGGCTGGCTTGCCCACTATCTTAACCCTTTTACCTGTCAATTGTCCTTCTTCATCTGTATAGATATATTGTCTTACATTAGCTGAATCCAAGATTCTATCTTGGTCATTGAATTTCTTTATCTTGGTTGTGTCTGATAATTTAAGTGCAGTCAACCAATTCAGATCAATCTTAAAACTGTTCCTGTTTTCATCTTCATCCCAACCAGAAAAGATTGGTTGAGTGATTTCATAGTAATCATCTCCTAAACCAAATTTTAAAAAAAGCTCTACATCTGTTTCCGAAAAATTTGTCCAAGGGCTATTACCATTTACATACATTTTCATGAAATCATATGTCATAAAACTACGCTTTTGATTATCGTTTAATGTATAAAGTGTTTTCTGAGCGATCCCAGTATGCTTTGGAGGTAGATTCGAGAACTTTAGAACCAGAGATTGTTCCTTTGATTGAATCTCATTGATCCGATCATATTCGCCTTTTACACCTTTTGGAGGAATATAGTCCGCATTATCCTCGGTATTGATCACAGCTACCTGAAATTGAGGTTGGTCTTCATCTGATAAATTTGAAAATGTGGTTCGATATTGGCCATTTGCTGATGTGTCAGGTGAATAAATACCCATCTCCTGCCATTCATTGCCAACGATCTCCATTTTTGCGATCTGTAATGTTTTATGGTCAGGTTCTAATCCAGTAATCGCAATACGCACATAACGAATCTCATTCCATTCAATATTCTCAACCTTTTTAAAATTTGATAATGGTACACGAAACAGTTTCCAGCCTGTTGGTATCCCATCTTTCTCTGTAGTTCCCGCAAGATAGGTTGTATCAGTAAGCATGAAGCTTGAAGAAAAATAATCATTTGTCTTATCTAGGAAAGTAGAGCGATCTAGATCTTCAGTGTCAGGATATTTTCCTCCTTCTTGTATCTTGGATCCTGTTCCATTGGATTCGGTTCCATTAACCTTTGAATAATCTAAACTACCAGCCTCATAGAGCCAATTATCACCATTTGGATCTTCTGGGTCAACATCGCTTGAAGAATTAATTAGAATTGTGTCGCCTTGAGCATAGTATTCAGCATAAGTACCACTATCCAAGCAACTTCCCCACCCATTCTCTGTTTCATCAAAACAACCATCCAGTCCAGTATCCTCAATATCTTCAAGAAATCCATTACCCAAAGTAAGCCCAGCAGCAGGGATGTCTTCAGTATTCAGTTGACCGTTGCCATCCATATCTTCTGAAATTTTCCCCAGATCAATGTGCATCTTTCCAGAATTACCTTTTACCCAGATCTCAAAAAATTTACTTTGTATTTGATCATAGTCTCCTGAATACAATGATGTAGTAATTCCAACCCACAGTGAATCAGGATCCAAATTATATTGATGCTCTCTTGCCTTATATCGTAGCACTAGTACATCTGTGGTCTCATTACCTGCTCTTAATGACGTGGATTGATTTGGCCAAATATCCTTCGTTCGAACCGGTATGTAAGGGTTATACCAATATAATTTCCCCCTATTTTTTTGACTAAGTGGATCTATGAAAATTGAATCATCTTCAAAATAATTTAAAGGCGCGGATGAAGCTTTCCAAAATCGTCTTTGTATAGATGGCGAGGTGGTTCTTTTGCTGCCTTCAAAATCATCAATAAATGCAACACCGTCTGGATCACCTGTCTCAGGATTGCTTATAGAGTTAGGGTTGGGGAGTACTTGAGCTATTTCACCCTCCACAGAAAAAGAGGATACTTTTTCTGCTTCTATTAACGGCAATCTATCTAGTAAACGTGTAATACCATCCATCTCCCACTCATAACGGCCATTAAGATCCCATATAAAATTCCTTGTTGGTTCGTAACCAACTTCCACCTTCTCATTGATAATAGATTGATTAAAATAAAGCGCCGTAAGACCAATAAAAGAATTAGGTTTACCAAGATCCATTTGAGCACGGGTACCAAAAATGGTCTTTTTATCAAAAGAGACCAATTCATGTTTATCATAGTTAACCTTCAATTTTGCATTAGGATCATTGGCAGCATCACCTAGAAGAACAATGGTTCCTGTAAAATAATCGATATTATAATCCAACCCTCGTTTTAGGGTGACTCCATTCTGTATAACTTCCTCGCTACCTTCAATAAGCATAAAACCAAGATTAATTGTTGAGCTTTGGTTAGTATAAGCTGCCTCGATCATCCATCTATGATCACCATTGACTTCTGAGGATGAGGAAGAAGTATACATGACGCCTGAGCCTAATTGCTCTTTTAATTGGTCAGTAGTTTGACCTCCAGCCAATGAATCACCATCTGCGAAGGGATGCAAACTTGGAAACATTAATTCTCCATCCATCATATTCATGATATTTGCCATATCCTTATCAATGATCTCATCATAATTCCGAGTACCATTCTCATCTAAACTATCAAGTCCGAACAGTGTAATATATGGTAAACTGGTCCCTTTATCTCTATCAGAGACCGGTGTTGAATTTTTGTTAATTACTTTAACCTCAAACCCTTCAGGGTTGATCTGTGATGTCCCAAGATAGTATACGTTTTTGAACATCAACGGCCAAGTAGAATGGTTTGGGTGGCTGTTGCGTGGCTTCAGCATCATTAAAGCTAGATTTGTACCAGCAGAATCTGGACCTTGCCCGACTTCAACCAATGTCTCGCCTGTTTGACGATGTTCAAGAGTAAAGGTACATCCTAGAATATCTTGAGAAACTTGTTCACGGACCCGAATAAAACCGAGGTCTGGACTTACATAATAATTTGTCCCTTGTTCTAATCGTATAAAACTCCCCTCTTCATTTTCGCTTGTGTATAGGGTAGTGTCGTTTGGATTAACATATGCCATACCTGTCATAGCACTCGGATCATTGATATTGATCGATTTATAGAGCTCAAAATTCTTAACCACAACATCCCCAATAAGATGAAGGCCATTCCTTAAGGGGTAAAAGGATGGAATTGAAAATGGGGTGGAAACAGAAAATGTATCTACACCATTTCTAAACCATGGATGGATGAAAAAATATCGATTTTTCATCCAATCAACATCTCTGATCTGTTGTTTGCTACTTTGTCCACCACCTTCCCATTCAGACTGTTCCTTCTTTGACTTTTCAATCGATGCAATGGTGGTAATATCTACTGGGCCAAGTTTTGAGATCGCTTTAATGCCAAAAAGCCCCTGGTTCTTTCCCGAAAAGGTCACATATTTTGTTGAAGGTAAAGAAAGAGAAATGTTTCCTGCTTCTACTTTCTGAACAATATCATCCTCATATCCCTCATAAGAAATACGAATATTATTCTCCCATTCAAACTGTCTTTCTGAATCTTGGTCCATTGCTACAGTGATTCGATCGCCTATCTTACCTTGAATATTTAAATTTTGTTTTTGGTCAAATTCAAGATGGGTGTTTTGAGTCTCATTCAATGTCGATCGAACCAGCTCCTGATCTTGAAATACCATCTTACCATTAATATTCACATTACCACTAACCTGAAGCGATGCCCTGCCTAAACGACCAATATCAACGCCTACCACTTCTAACATTTGGCCTCTCCCCTTTCGGAAGTCATCTTTTGTTTTAGAATGCATTATCTCTAAAAATTTCGTATGCCATTTCTGTTGCTGCATCATTTTAAGATAGTAATCTACTGATGATGTAAAGGGTATCTTTAATTGCTTGCCGCCAATGGTCTCTGAGATCGTAATTGTTGACCAATCTCTAGACAATTCAATGCGAACACTTTTTATTCCAAAATTATATTTTAAAATACCTTTATAAACATTGATAGAGTCCAATGGCTGGATCAATGGAGGGAGAGTACGTGGAAAAGGATCGACTACGAAAAAGTGTGAGGGGACGTGAGTAGGTAATAAAATCTCTTGTGACTCTGTTGAATTGGTCACACTTATCTCTTGGGATATTAATCCTGAAAAGAAAAAAGTTGCACACAGAGCATTTGGTAATGCTTGGGCCAATGCGCGTTTATATTTTGATTTAAGATTCAAGTTCAGCCTTGATTAAACTGATATCTATTTATCCTATATATTCTCCTTTATCAAAATAAGGTTCTAAAATCTTTTTCATTTTTTCCAGAGCTCTTGCCCTGTGACTGATCAAGTTTTTTTCATCCTGGTTCATTTCTGCAAATGTACAACTATAAGACTCAGGTTGGAAGACAGGATCATAACCAAACCCTTCTGTACCTTTAGACTCTAATGTGATTACCCCTTCAATGACGCCTTCCGAATGGAGTTCCACATTATCATCTATATAAGAAATGACTGTTCTAAATCTCGCATTACGTTTCTCTAGCTTGAGACCCTTTAATTCGAATAATAATTTATTAACATTATCCTGATATGATGGATCCTTGCCAGCATAGCGAGCAGAATAAACACCCGGGGCACCATCCAAAGCATCAACTTCTAAACCAGTATCATCTGCTAATGCAGGTAAACCAGTTATTTTATGCACGGTACGTGCCTTGATCAAGGAGTTTTCAAGTAGCGTAGTTCCCGTTTCCTCAATCTCTCCAATTTGGGGAAAATCATCTAATCCTACAATAGTAATTCCCAAATGACTCAAAAGTGCACTCATTTCCCGTTTTTTATGGGGATTATGCGTGGCCAAAACCAATTTTCTTCGTCGTGACATATTTAATAAACTTGATAAAAATGACGGGAAACCTATACGGAATGGATTAATGAATCAAGCGCTATATATTTAAGTGGATTTTCAATCAAATATTTTTGTTTTAGATAAGTCAGCAGGTAATTTTGCCCCACTTTTTTATATATCTAATATATAGAATATCATTTGTGGCTCGGTAGCTCAGTTGGTAGAGCAGTGGACTGAAAATCCATGTGTCGCTGGTTCGATTCCGGCCCGAGCCACTCATCATATTATTCACTAAATTTTAATTCTGGTTATCGCACTACATGATGATTCGTAATACATATCCAATATTATTGTTCATTTGCTCACTTATTCAATCTTGCGGCAAAGAGACACAGGATGATACAATTATTGATATTGACACTGATACTACTTTAGTTGATGTCCATGGACTATTAGTGGTGGATGGCAATAAGATCGTTGATAAGAATAATGAACCTATATCTTTAGCAGGGAATAGTTTTTTTTGGAGCAATGATGGTTGGGGAGGTGAAAAATACTATAGATCTGAAGTTGTCGAATGGCTCAAAAAGGATTGGAATACAACTATTGTGCGTGCAGCTATGGGTGTAGAAGATCCTGGTGGATATTTAGAAAATAAAACGGCTAATAAAGATCGAGTTAAGATCATTGTGGATGCTGCAATTGAACAAGGATTATATGTCATTATAGACTGGCACTCACACCATGCAGAAGACTATACAGATGAGGCCATTATATTTTTTGAGGAAATGGCCACCCTGTATGGAGAATATGATAATGTGATCTATGAGATATATAATGAGCCTCTAGATATTTCTTGGAGCGAGACAGTAAAACCATATGCTATAAGCGTCATAACAGCAATACGTGAGATCGATCCTGATAATTTGATAGTTGTGGGAACACCTGAATGGTCACAAAGGATAGATCTTGCTGCCAACGATCCAATATTAGGTTTTACCAATATCGCATATACCCTCCATTTTTATACAGCGTTTCATCATCAATGGCTAAGGGACCGTGCGAGTGCAGCATTGGAAAATGGCATTCCTATATTTATTACAGAATGGGGATCGATCGGCTATAGCCTTGTTGATTCAGAAGCAAATGCTTGGATGACCTGGTGCTTCACAAATAAGATCATTCATTGTAACTGGTCTGTGAATGATAAAGAGGAAGAATGGTCTATTCTAGTACCTGGTGCAAGTACAAGCGGCAACTGGAATGAGGATGATCTAACTGAAGCAGGAAAACTAGCCAAGAATATTATAATGAACTGGCCCTCAACTAGCATTTAAATATTTTTAATTAAGTATGATTTATAAGTAGGGGTATACCACTCTTCTTATTTTGTTCTATTGCAAGTATGCGCTCATTATCTGTGGCATAATTCTTATCCCATTCGATAAGTTTTTTTGCCATCATCCTATGAAAAAAATAAGGCAAGAATAGCGCCATATATAGCATAGTAAGATATCCTTGTGGCATCATTGGTGCATCATTATAAGATCTAAGTTCCCAATATTTTAAATTTGCTTTTTCATGGTGAGAAGAATGCCGTGTGACATTATATAGATATATACTACTCATGGTGCTGTTTGAGTTCCAAGAATGCCTTGGGGATACAGTCTCTCCCGATACTCTTATCAATCCATAGTGTTCAGAATAATTAATGACCTCTAAAAGTGATTTAGCAATAAAAGCACATAAAAGGAATATGAGAGTACCACTAATTCCTCCTATCAGATATGCAATAAAAGTAATAAATAGACTTCTGAAATATCCAATGATCATTCTATTTCTAATGCTGATAAATGACTGTTCTCTTCTTTTCGCTTGATTTAGTTCTATGGACCACGCATCTTTCTGTTCCTTGATGATCGCTCGAAGTATAAAAAGGTAAATATTTTCTCCTCTTTTCGCAGTTGCTGGATCGTGTCCTAGGCCTACATTTTTATGATGTCCATAAACATGCTCTATTGCAAATGCACAATCCCATGAGAATGCTAAAAGCCAATTGCCCATGAACATATCAAATTTATTTTTTTTACGATGCACCAATTCATGCCCAGGAACTGTACCCATAATTCCTATGAATAAACCTGTTAAAGCCACAAGAGATATCGAATCTGCTACATTCATTGACTGTCTCATATTGAAAAGGTCAATATTCAAATAATTCATGAATATTGATTGAAATAGATCTGATGGATCACTACTCAATGCAAATACTGTAAATAATACTAATAACATCAATAATGGTAGATTGATATACATTGGAACATCTAATAAAAAGACATAAGAATATGTTTCTTCGCTTGCGTCCTTTTTAAGGATCATATCTCCGAGAATGATAAATAAAGAAAAACCAATGAAAAAGAGGGTAGAATAATATGCCCCTATGGAACAAGTATAGATGGCAGTTATAATGGTAAGAGGTGATATATAATATTTAAGATACTTCATTTATTCAAATTGGATATGGATTCTTTTAGAATTCAAAAAATATTTTATTATTTTGTTGAAAATCCCTTAGCTGTGATCTTCTCTTTTAAGGCAGTCTCATCAAGACCTGAACCAACCACTATTACATTGCCAGTTAGAAGATCTACAGATGCACTAGCTACACCACTGAAACTATATATGGCACTTTCGACACTTTCTTTACAATGACTGCAAGTCATGCCATCAACAGTGATCGCAATTTTCTCTTGATCATTCTCTATATTATTTTCTATATCTGCAGAATCAGTGCTTTCTGATTTTGACCTATAAAAGTAAGCATTCACCAAAATCACGAGGAAGATCACTGATAGTATGATTGAACCATAATCATCCATTACATGATGATGTGTATGACTTGACATATCAGGTAAAGTAACTGTTAAAAAATTATCAAGAATATAGCCGAATGAAATTGCTGTAAATGCAATCAAAACTAGATAATGGTAAAGTGTCCTCTTGCCTAATATATTTTTAATAACAGCAATCGATGAAGCATTAGTTGCAGGTCCGGCCATTAAAAATATAAATGCAGCACCAGGCGTGATGCCTTTGGCCATAAGTACAACTGCAATAGGTATTGATGCTGTCGCACAGACATATATAGGTAGCGATACCGCTAGCATCATAGTATACTGAATTAAATTACTCGAAGAAAAATGTTCAGCAATAAATTGGGGTGGAATCAAAATTGCAATTGCTGCTGCAACAACAAGTCCCTGCGTTAGGGGAATAACTATATCTGCCGGTAAAGTTAAAAACCCATATTTGACCCCTGAAATGATCCTTTTATCCAAAGACTCTTTTGTTTTCGGATCATTATCAGATTCTGATAGATGGTGGTGCATATCATGATCAAAATTATTGATAACAATCCCACTAAAAAATCCTGAGGCTAGGGCAGCTAGAGGTCTAAATAATGCAAACATAGGCCCTAGCATTCCATAGGTTAAAAAGATACTATCCACACCTGTCTGGGGAGTAGAAACAAGGAAAGATACTGTAGCACCTTTTGATGCACCTGATTCCCTTAGCGTTGCAGCAACTGGTATGACACCGCATGAACATAAAGGCAATGGAATACCAAATAAAGTTGATTTCAATACTGAACCAGCGTTCTTCTGTCCAATATGTTTAAAAATAAAACTACTATCAATAAAAATAGATATTAATCCTGAAACAAGCATCCCTAGTAAGAGATAGGGTGCCATTTCCAGACATAAACCCCACATTTCTCTTAGAAATAGAAGCATATAATCAATAATAATATCTAGCATAGTTTTAATTCCATAGGGTCAAACGCTCGATAATTTAATAATCCCATACCATTTTGGGAAAATCGATCAATTATAAGTAAAATGCCCTTGAGATGTTAAATCCAAGATAAAGATTTAGATCTTCAAATGCACCACTGGCATTCTCAATATACTCACTTTCAAATGATCCCCGTGCATTTGTGACCATTAATTGGAAAACATGTCCACCAGTTTCAATATCATATCCAATTCCCCAACCTTGTTTATATGTTTCACCCCTTTTTCCTATAGGAAAGAATGTATCAAAATTAATTGAAGTACGTCTTGTCATTTTAATTCTACCACCTATTCCAAGCGAAATTAGATCATGGTGATCATTATGGGTTTCTACCAAATTTCTATGAATGAACGTTGGCATTAACTGCAATGATAAGGAACGATTAAGTTTCTTTGCTAAAAGAAACTGAACATCATAAGTATACCGATCTTGCATATCCATATCTTTCATAATGGTCTCTATTTCCATTTTTGTAAATAATACCAAGGATATAGGAAAAGACCTATGGCCTGTTCTTTGATCAACTATTTTTAGTTTTGAAAAAATATCATATGTTTTATTTAAACTACTGCGTCCAATTCCAATTGATAGCCTATCACTAAAGCCATATTCAAGATCAAACCGAATCACTGCTTCATCCATCCCAAAAAGATCATATGCGCCATTGGCCATAGATCCAAAACGATGCAGTATCACAAACTCTAATATTCTGGGTTTGGGCATTTCAATAGATTGGGCATTTACGATCCTTGTGGCCTTAAATGTTGCCATTACAGGAATCGTTTTAGGATTATCATCTATAAGACCAAGGAGATCTTCTTGAGAGTGTAAAGATACTGAAATACTTATAAATAAAATAATCGATCTGGTCATTTTTTCTTTAAATCAAGTTTAACGGTCACTTCCACTATTTCTGCAATATTCTGACGTACTATCTTTGGTATTTTTATATTGTAATCTGCTACGACGATCTTAAAAGTAGCTATTCCATTCACTTTACCATCCTTAATTGATATCTTGCCGGTCTCTACTATTTCTTTACTGACCCCATGGATGGTCATGATACCAGTGAGCGATACAGCCTGTGGTTGTTCAGATAAGTTTATCTGCTCCCAATTATCTATATTCCCTTTAAAGCCAGCATGGGGATATATATCAGACTCTAGATAATTTTCATTGAAGTGTTCTTGCATAAGACCATTTTTAAAATTAAAACCAAGGATAGGAATCCGAAATGAGACATCACCATTATCCATATCTAATACACAAGTGGTCTGTTCATTTATTGCCTTTATATCTTCAATAGGAGTAGATGAAAAAAAAGATACTATACCTGACCTAGTGTAGTATATATCTTTTGCAATTAAAGGTGTAAAAAAAAAGAGAATGATCAGTTTTTTATTCATTCACATTCCATTTCAAAGAATATTTGAAGAATAGACAATTCGTTTTCTGTCAATTTGCTACTTCCTTGAGGCATAAAGCCACTTGAACCTTGATCTCGATTAACTCGATCTAGTGTAGAAGACATTGAATTTCTAACTGAGGAATATGAATCTAAACCAAGACCTCCCGATGGTGCGACGCCGGAATGGCAACCTGTACAGTTCTGTTCCATGATAGGCATTACTGCCTCTGCGTAATAAGATTCCACATTTGTACAGTCCTCGGGCTCATTGATCTGATCTTCGGCTATATTATTTTCACAACCAAGGATAAAGAGCATTAATACAATAATAAATGGATATACGGTATTGAACATAATCAAGGGTTAATATGATAGATCAGCGATCTTTGTTGCAAGACCCATAAGATATTCTATTTGAGGGTTTGCTAACCCAAGACGATCTTTGAAATAAGCTTCTATCCTGGGATTCATTTTAAAATTCTCACCATCTGTTCTTGCTGCATGTACCAACCGTAACATACCACCAAGTACCGCATCCAATCGATCTCCTGGTATTCCTTGATCTAACATTTCATTTTTAAGCTTATTAAGATCATCAACTCCAAGATCTTTAAAATGATTCTCAATAACTGGGTCACGCCGTACCTGTTTAAGACCTCTTGCCCTAGATCGATATCTAGAATATGTTTTATCAGCATCCTCTCTTGTTATATCGCCCCGCTCTACTGCTTTTTCTATTTTTTCTCTTAACTTTGTCCATTCTGTCATATCAGAAGATTGACCTCTTACAGAACTAGATTCCTGTGCAATTAATAGAAGTGGGAATGTTAGAATAATGATCTTTATTATATATTTCATAGTTTGCTACCTCAAAAAATAAAGTCCTGAAAAAATCAGGACCTTATTATAGTTATTCAATTGAAAATAATTTGAGATTTAATTTCCTTCTTCATCTCCATAACATTCTGCATACGCACTTTCCAGCTCTCCATCATTATTAATGGTAACTGTTAGATCACCATCTTCCGTTTCGTATACGATGTCTACAGGATACTGCAAAGAAGGTTCCTGGTCCTCATCTTCACTTTCATTTTCTTCATACCAATTTCTTAATTCGATATATCCTTCTTCACTCGAAACCGTTATGGTAGACCCATCAGGCATAATATAGGTTAATGGGAGTACCCACTCAAAACAGTCTTCATCATATTCATCCCATTCTTCACGACACCCATCTTTGGCAGTAACCATCTCTTCTTCATTATTTATCGTGATGCTTGAATCACCATCTTCTGTTCTATATATGATATCAACGGGATATTGAAATTCTGGCATGACCTCTTCATACCCTGGGTTATCATCATACCAATCTTTTAATTCATTCCAGCCTTCTTCATCATCTGTTTCTACTGTAATGGTAGAGCCATCAGGCATAGTAAAACTGACCGGATAGATCAAACCAAAACATTCAACCTCAAGGCCTTCCCTATCTCTACCTCTTTCTGGTTGACATTCTGCATATGCTCCTCTTAGTTCCTCATCATTATCGATGGTCATATATTCTTCATCAAAGAATATCACCACTGGAAATTGGATGGATGGTCTTTCATCTGTTTCTTGATTTATATCATACCATGTTTTGATATCTAGCCAACCCTCTTCATCATCTGTTTCTACTGTAATAGTAGAGCCATCAGGCATTTCAAAGGTAATAGGAAATATAAGGTCAAAGCATTGCCAATCCTCTTTGTCATCTCTATCCCACGAAGAACGCTTATCTCCCCAGTCATTGGGGTCTAGCTTCCTTCCTTCAATATTAAAGTAAAATTCATTACGATTTCCAGACCTGTAACCATTACCTGTAAGTTCCACCTCATATCCTAAACCAGATGCGACTCGAGTGCCTATTTCATCATATGAAATATCGTTGGTATTATTTTTATCCATAAAAGTTAATAAGTTCTTATCTGCGTTTATAAAAACCTGTTTAAGTTTGGAGATATTATCCATTATAGATTTAATGTTACCTTGTATATATGATTTATTTTCTACTATATCTTCCGACAAACCTAATAAGTTACGGAACCCTTCTAGACCTAGACCCATCTCCGCCGGCTTTTCCTGCAACGGCTTCTCCGTGCCAACCCAGTCCGCCCCCGCCGCCTTCCGCTCCTCAAACTCGCGCATCTCCCGCTCCCGTCGTTGGTATCTGTCGCGCGGGTGCTCGCCGCGTGGAACTTTGCCAAGTTTTTTTTCTATTTCTAATAAACGACTGCGCCTGATATTCCAAGGGATATTTTTATCGGCTATAATTTCAGAATATTTCTTATGAAGATTATAGCCAACATCTTCCACAACATCATTCTGAAGATCAGCATCGGTATTAAAGGTTTCTAAATTACTATAAAAATAATATATAGAACCGATAATTATTATAAATATAATAAGATTATATAACATTATTTATTATAATAATATATAATATTCTTTAAAAATTGAATTAAATAGCTAATTTATTTTTTAAAATGTTTATTTTGCAGCTTCGCGATCGTTCTCAGTCGCAGCCACAGATGCCAGTGCCTTTGCCTTCTCAAGCGCATCCTGGTTCGACGGCTCCGTTAGGTCGTCCGTCGGCTCCGCAGGAAGAAGAGGCACTCCACCGGGGCTTATACCCGACATGTACGTAGCTCCCGCCGCTACTCCCAGTTGATCGACGTGCGCTTTAAGTTCATTGGCGGCCCTCGTTTGTTCTTGTACTACATTTTGTGCCGCAGTCAGTGCTTTCTGTGCCGCTAAAGTTCTATTTCTTTCTCGGCCTGCGGCGACAGCAACCGCCGCCTCCAGCTCTTGACGCGCTTTATGGCGTGCTGCTTCTGCATCAGCCTTAGCTTGTTCCGCTTCTTCTGAAGGAGCCTCTGCAGCAGGGGCCTCCGTTGCTTCGGAGGGCTCCGGCGCATCCACGGCTTCCGTCGTCTCGGCTTCAGGGGCGGCCTCGGAAGCCTCCGTGCTGGCAACCTCCGGCGCTTTGTCAGAAGCGGCGGCATCGGCGGTCGTGGCGGCGGAGCAAGCTGCTATGTTTGAGTCTGGTGGGATGGTGGCTGCTGAGGTAGGTACAGGAGTGCTGCAGCAGCATCAGCAAGTTCACCTTGACCATTATCAAAT